>DATHEV010000538.1:0-2710 GCA_035318405.1 Iamia sp. | reverse complement strand
GGCCGATGCGGTCCTTGGCCCGCCAGGAGTCGTCGCCGAGCTTGTAGAAGTACGTGTCCGACGAGAGGGTGAGGGCCTCGCGCAGGTCGATGGAGCCGGTGCCCATGGCCCCCGGGTTGGTGGCCGAGCAGTTGTTCTCGGGGTTCTCGACCGTGCAGCTGGGGTCGTACAGGTACGTCCCGGTGTCCAGGTAGATGTCCTCGGGCGTGATCAGCTCGTGGGCCAGCCCGGCGTGGGCGCTGAACAGCTTGAACGTCGAGCCAGGCGCGAACTGGCCGGCGATGGCCCGGTTGAGCAGCGGGAAGTGGTGCTGCTCGCCGCGGTCCTCGCTGGAGATCGCCTCGAGGTCGGCGCTCGAGATCCCGCCGACGAAGAGGTTGGGGTCGTAGGTCGGGTACGACGCCATGGCCAGCACCTGGCCGTTGCGGGGGTCGACGGCCACCGAGGCTGCGCCCTGCGGATCGCACCCGCCGGGCAGGAAGCACCCGTTGTCCACCACGCCCCGCCGCCGCTCGATCTCGGCGGCCAGGCCCTTCTCGATCAGGTACTGCATGTTGATGTCGAGGGTGAGGTGGACGTCGCGCCCGCGCTCCGGCTCGGTGCGGCGGTCGGTCAGCTCGCGGACCCGCTGGCCGCCGGCGTCGACCTCGTAGACGATCTGGCCCGGCGTGCCCCGCAGCTCGGCGTCGAGGGCCTGCTCGATGCCCGCCTGGCCCACGATGGCGTCCTCGGGCAGGTCCTCGTCGGACCGCGCCTGGCGCTCGTCGTCCGTGACCCGCCCGCTGTACCCGAGGACGTGGGCCGCAAGAGCGCCGTAGTGGTAGGTGCGGCGCCCCACGGCCGTCACCGTGATCCCGGCGAAGCGGTCGGGCTCGGACGCGATGGCCTCCCGGACCTCGTCGCCCACGCCGGTGGCCAGCACGACCTCGTCGTCCGGCGAGTCCAGGGCCTCCGCCAGCAGGGCGGCCGAGGCCGGCACCGCGGACGCGACGCCCGCCGGCGGCGGCACCGATCCGGTCGGGTCGGCCACCAGCAGGCCGGCCAGCGCGTCGAGGAGGTCGGTCCGGGCCCCGGCGTCGAGGGCGTCGACCTCATCCCGGTCGGCGCGCACCTCGAGCACGGTGGCGTCCTCGACCAGGACCTTGCCGGAGCGGTCGAGGATCCGGCCCCGCTGTCCCTCGACCATGACGGTCTCGGTGCGCACGCCGTCGTCCCGGGCGGAGGGATCGGCGCTCCTCGTCACGATCACGACGCCGGCACCGATCACCGCGACGGCCAGGAGGGCGGCGGCGACCAGACCGGGGCGACCACGGAGCGAGGAGACGCGCCGGCCGATCATCGGGGCCACGCCGCGGCATGGAGGTCGACAGCCAGGTCGGCCAGGTCACCGAGGGCCCGCTCCACCACGTCGGGGGGCGACCCGAAGCTCAGGGCGATCGAGTCCCCGTCGGGCCCGACGGCCTGGGCGAGGGTGGCGTCGTCGCCCACCGGCCCGGCGAACACCTCGATCCCGTCGGCCCGCGGGCCGAAGCCCCGGTCGAGCTCCGCCTGGGTGACGGGCAGCGTCACCGGGGCCCCGACCGCGCCGATCGTCAGCGAGAAGGCCGTGTCCGCGACGCGGAGGCTCACGTTGGCGGCACCGTCGGGCAGGGCGACCGCACCCTCGACCCGCACGCCGGGACCGAGCCGGGCGACGATGGCCGCCCAGCCCGGCACCTGGGTGGGGTCGATCGCCGTGGCGGGGCCGGCCGGGTCGACGGGGGCGCCGTCCGACGAGGACGGGCCACCGGCGACCAGCCAGCGGCCGTCGAGATCGGGCCGGCCGAGGCCCTCGCCCGAGCCGCGGCAGTGGGCGACGAGGTGGGTGCGCAGCCGGTCGACGGCGCCGGCCAGGGCGGCGTCGACGAGCTCCTGGAGGGCTGCCGTGCCCGCGTCGTCGTCGACGTGCCCCGGCCACGTGGGCATGGCGGCGATGACCTCTCGCTCGTCGGTCGTGAGGTCCGGATCCTCGACGACGGCGCGGAACCACAGGCAGGAGGCGTCGTCGGCGACCAGGGCGCGGAACTCGGCGAACGTGGTGGTGGCGTCCGTCCGCCGGTCGAGGACGAAGTCCAGCGAGCCGTTCGGGGGCAGCGGCCAGGTCCCCGCCAGGGCGGCGAGGGCGGCCGGGCGGTCCTCGGGTCGGACGATGTCGTCGTCGGCCCAGACCTGGCCGGCCGAGGTCACCGACGGTTGCGTCGGGCGGGTCGCGGCCCAGGTGGTGCCGGCGAGCGCCGCCAGCACCACCACGACGGCCGCGACCCGCCCCACCGGTCCCCGCCAGGGCGGTCGCCGACGGGCCCGGTCCCCGCCCACCGGCCCGTCCACGGCGACCAGGTGCCGCCGGGGCTTGGCCGTCGACGGCGCCGCCGCGGCCTCCTCGAGGGCGGCCCCGTAGTGCTCCAGCCGGGCGCGCAGGCGCGCCTCGCGGTCGTCAGCGCTCGTCATCGTCGACCACCTCCCGGAGGTCCTTCAGGGCCCGGTGGAGCAGGGAGGAGACGGTGCCGGGCCGGCAGCCGAGGACCGCGGCGATGTCGTCCACCTTCATGTCCTCGTAGAACCGCAGGACGACGACCGTCCGGCGGCGGGGGCTGAGCCGGGCGAGCGCTTCACGCATCTCCAGGTCGGAGCGGTCGAGGTGGACGCCGTCGGTGACGGGGTCGGCGGCCTG
>DATHEV010000537.1:0-4736 GCA_035318405.1 Iamia sp. | reverse complement strand
GATCGACCCCGCCGGGCCACCGGCGAGCTCGACGCGCACCAGGGCCTCGTGGCCGAGCCACTCGACGTGGCGGACCGTGGCCACGACCGTGCCGGCGGGGTCGAGGCGGAGGTCCTCGGGCCGGACGCCGATGATCGCCGTGGCCCGCTCGGAGCCCTCGCCCTCGACGGGGACCTCGCTCTCACCGATCCGGGCCACGCCGCCGGAGAGGTCGGCCAGGCCGGTGTTCATCGCCGGCGTGCCGATGAAGCCGGCGACGAAGAGGTTGGCCGGCGTCTCGTAGACCTCGCGGGGCGTGCCGACCTGCTGGAGCCGGCCCTCGCTCATGACGGCGATGCGGTCGGCCATCGTCATGGCCTCGACCTGGTCGTGGGTGACGTAGATGAAGGTGGTGCCCAGGCGCTGGTGGAGGTCGACCAGCTCGGCCCGCGTCTGGGTCCGGAGCTTGGCGTCGAGGTTCGACAGCGGCTCGTCCATGAGGAACACCGCCGGGCGGGACACGACGGCCCGGGCCAGGGCGACGCGCTGGCGCTGGCCGCCCGACAGCGCGCCCGGCTTGCGGTCGAGGTACCTGTCGAGGTCGAGCATCCGGGCCGCCTCGTCGATGCGGGCCTTGCGCTCGGCGCCGGTGAGCTTCCGCACCTCGGGCTCGCCCCCGCCGCCGTCGACCCGGGTGGCCTTGGTGACGAGCGGCGACTCGATGTTCTTCCGCACCGTCATGTGCGGGTACAGGGCGTAGCTCTGGAAGACCATGGCCACGTCGCGCTTCGACGGGATGACGTCGTTCACGACCCGGTCGCCGATGCGGAGCTCGCCGCCGCTGATCTCCTCGAGCCCGGCGATCATGCGCAGGGCGGTGCTCTTGCCACAGCCCGAGGGACCGAGCAGCACCATGAACTCGCCGTCGGCGACGTCGAGGTGGAGATCCTCCACCGCCGTCACGTCGCCGTACCGCTTGATCACCCCGTCGAACGTCACGTTCGCCATATGCGAGGAACCCTACGCCTTGGGCGAACAGGAACACGTCCTCAGCGTGAACCCCCGACGACGCTGCGACGTCAACTCTCCGAACCCCCACCCGCCCTGCCGAAGGGGTGGGCCACCAGCGTGCGGCAGGGTGATGATCGCAAGCGACGCACCCGCAGCCCGGCGCAGCCGCTGGGGGTCTGGGGGTCCCCCCCAGGATGGGACGGCCGGAGGCGAGGAACGAGGCGGAGGCCGTCGAGAACAGCGCAAGCGCAGCGAGCCCGATCAGTTCGAGGAAGGAACCGAGCGAAGCGAGGTTCCTGACGAGACCTACAAGGTGAGGATCTCGGGGCCGTGGTCGGTGACGGCGATGGTGTGCTCGGCGTGGGCGGCCCAGGTGCCGTCGAGGGTGACGACGGTCCAGTCGTCGGCCAGGACGTCGGTCTCGGGGGTGCCCAGGGCGACCATGGGCTCGATGGCCAGCACGTTGCCGACCTTGAGCTTGGGGCCGCGGCCCGGCCAGCCCACGTTGGGCACCGACGGGTCCTCGTGCATGGCCCGGCCGATGCCGTGGCCGGTGTAGCCGTCGACCACGTGGAGACCGGCGGCCTCGACGACCTCCTGGACGGCGTGGCCGACGTCGCCGAGGTGGCGGCCGGCGACCATCTGCTCGATGGCGGCGGCCAGCGAGGCCTCGGTGACCTCGATCAGGTGCTGGGCCTCGGGGCTGATCGTCCCGATGCCGGCGGTGTAGGCGGCGTCGCCGTGCCAGCCGTCGACGATGGCCCCGCAGTCGACCGAGATGATGTCGCCCTCGTGGAGGACTCGATCGCCGGGGATGCCGTGCACGACGACCTCGTTGGGCGAGGCGCAGATGACCGCCGGGTAGGTGCCGGCCACGCCGAGGAAGTTCGAGGTCGCACCGCGGTCGGCCAGGACCTCCCGGCCGATGCGGTCGAGCTCGCCGGTGGTGATGCCGGGCCGCAGGGCGGCGCGGGTGCGCTCGTGCATCTCGGCCACGACCCGGCCGGCCTTGCGCATGGCGGCCACGTCGGCCTCCGAACGTCGGGTGATGCCTCCGAGCAGCACGTCAGACCGAGAGCGCTAGGCCGGGTCGGGCTCGACCCGGCTGTCGACGACACCGAGGACGCGGCCGAAGACGTCGTCCTCGGAGCCCAGGCCGTCGACGGTCTCGAGGAGGCCCTGCTGGCGGTAGTGGTCGACCAGCGGGGCGGTCTCCCGCTCGTAGAGGTCGAGCCGGCGCTGGATGGCCTCGGGCTTGTCGTCGTCGCGCTGGACCGGCGTGCCGCCGTCCTTGGGGCAGGTGCCGTCGGCGATGGCGGGGTCGTCGGCGCGGTAGATCGTGCCGCAGCCGTCGCAGGTGCGGCGGGCCGACAGGCGCTCGATGACGGTGCTGTTCGGCACGACCAGGTCGACCACGACGTGGAGGGGGAACTCGGCGGTGATCTCGCCCAGCGCCTCGGCCTGGCCGACGGTGCGGGGGAAGCCGTCGAGGATCCAGCCCCGCTTGGCGTCGGGGGCGTGGAGCCGGTCGGAGACGATGCCGACCATGACGTCGTCGGGCACCAGGTCGCCGGCGTCCATGATCTGCTTGGCCCGCTTCCCGAGCGGCGTGCCCTCGCGGACCGCGGCCCGGAGCATGTCGCCGGTCGAGATGTGGGGCACACCGCAGGTCGCCGCCAGCCGGCCGGCCTGGGTGCCCTTGCCCGCACCCTGGCGGCCGAGGATCACCATGCGGACGCCGGGATGGGCGTCGTCGCTCATCGCGTCGGTCACGACTTCAGGAAGCCCTCGTAGTTGCGCATCATGAGCTGGCTGTCGATCTGCTTCATCGTCTCCAGGGCCACACCCACGGCGATGAGGATCGACGTGCCGAAGAAGCCCAGCTGGAGCCCGGCGTCGGTGCCGAGCGTGCGGCCCAGCACGAAGGCCGGCACCAGGGCGACGAAGCAGATGAAGAGGGCGCCCGGCAGGGTGATGCGGTTGAGGATGCGGCTCAGGTACCGCTCGGTCTGGGGACCGGGCCGGATGCCGGGGATGAAGCCGCCCTGCTTGCGGATCTGGTCGGCCTGCTTGTGCGGGTCGAACTGGATCGCGGCGTAGAAGTAGGCGAAGCCGATGATGAAGATGCCGTAGACCGCGAGGTACAGGGCGCTGGTGCCCCGACGGAAGTGGTCGTCGATGAACTGCTGGACGTCGTAGGCCCAGTTGCCGCCCGAGCCGTCGGCGTTGGGCGCCTTGGCCGGCAGCACGGTGCCGATCATCACCGGCAGGTAGAGCATCGAGTTGGCGAAGATGATCGGGATCACGCCCGAGGCGTTGACCTTCAGCGGGATGTAGGTGTTCTGGCCGCCGTACTGGCGCCGGCCCACCTGGCGCTTGGCGAACTGCACCGGTATGCGGCGCTGGCCCTGTTCGACGAACACGATGGCCACCAGCACCGCGGTGAACATCACCCCGACCAGGACCATGGCGATCAGGCCCGACTCGGCCCGGACGGCGCCGAAGTTGGCGGGGAGCTGGCTGACCACGGAGGCGAAGATCAGCAGCGACATGCCGTTGCCGATGCCCCGCTGGGTGACGAGCTCGCCCATCCACATGATGAGGGCGGTGCCGGCCGTGAGGCTGATCACCACGATCAGCACCCGGCTCCAGTTGTAGTCACCACCGAAGAGGTCGACGTCGCCGAGCGGGTTGCCGCCGGCGAAGCCCTGGCCACCGTTCTTGAACAGGAAGGTCAGGCCGGTCGACTGCATGATGGCGATGGCCACCGTCAGGTACCGGGTCCACTGCGTGATCTTGCGCTGGCCCACCGCGCCCTGCTGCTGCCACTGCTCCAGCTTCGGGATCACCACGGCCAGGATCTGCATGATGATCGAGGACGTGATGTAGGGCATCACGCCCAGCGCGAACACGGCGAACTGGGTGATGGCGCCGCCGGAGAAGAGGCGCAGGAACTCGAGGGCGCCGGACTGGCCGGCGTTGTCCTTGAGCGTCTGCAACGTCGAGACGTCGATGCCGGGCACCGGGACGTGTGACCCCAGGCGATACAGCAGGATCATGAACACCGTGAAGGCGATCTTGTTGCGAAGATCGTCCACCTTGAACATGTTCTTCATGCTCGAGAGCACGGGCGTTTCCTCTCGGGGTTCAGCGCAGCCGAAGGTGGGTGGCGGGGGCCGCCGGGGTCAGCGGTTGGTGAGGTGGTTGCCCTTGGCCGGCGGACGCCGATCGCCCCAGGGCGCAGGGACGATCGTGACGCTACCCCCTGCCGCGGTGATGGCGGCCTCGGCCGAAGCCGAGAAGGCGTGAGCCGAGACGTTGACGGCGCGGGTGATCTCGCCCCGTCCCAGGATCTTCACCAAGGCGCCCTTGTGGGCGATGCCCTTGGCGTGCAGGGAGATCGGCGTGATCTCGTCGTCACCGGTGGCGTCGAGGGCATCGAGGTTGATGGCCTGGTACTCCACGCGGAACGGGTTGGTGAAGCCCTTGAGCTTCGGGACCCGGATGTGGAGCGGCATCTGGCCGCCCTCGAAGCCGGCGGGGATGGAGCCGCGGGCCTTCTGGCCCTTGGTGCCACGGCCGGCGGTCTTGCCGCCCTTGCCGCCGATGCCCCGGGCGACGCGCTTCTTGCGACGGTTCGACCCGGCAGGGGGGGTGAGGTCGTGGATCTTCATCAGTCGGTCTCCTCGACGGTGACCAGGTGGGGGACCCGGGCGAGCATGCCGCGGATCTCCGGACGGTCGGGC
>DATHEV010000536.1:0-2528 GCA_035318405.1 Iamia sp. | reverse complement strand
CGCCCGCAGCGTGATCCTGGTCGACCTGCCCAGCTGGCCCTCGGCCCACCGGCCCCACGCCTGGAAGCAGGAGCCGTGGATGGCGCCGACGCTCGACCTCAACGTGGCCTTCCACCGCTCGACCGTCGGCCAGGAGTGGCTGCTGTGCGATGGCACCGCCCCGGTGTCGACCGGCGGGCTGTTCGGCTGGACCGCCCGGGTGTGGGGCGACGACGGCCGGCTGCTCTCCTCCGGCGGCGGCCAGTGCATCTACCGCCGGATGCGCACCTGAGCTCGGGCCCTCCCGCGCCCGCTCCCGACGGTCGGGGTTGACAGGCAGCCGGTTGGCTGCGCATCCTGAACAGGCAGCCGAACGGCTGCATGTTCGATGGAGACGGCCCGAGAGGAGGCTCGACGTGGACGAGGTGTTCAAGGCCCTGGCCGACCCGGTCCGCCGGGAGCTGCTCGACCGGCTGCGGGCCCGCAACGGCCAGAGCCTGGGCGAGCTGGGCGAGGGCCTGGGCATCGCCCGCCAGTCGGTCACCAAGCACCTCGCGGTGCTGGAGGCGGCCGGCCTGGTGGTCAGCGAGAAGCAGGGCCGCCAGCGCATCCACCTCCTCAACGCCGCCCCCATCGACGACATCGCCGACCGCTGGATCGGCCGGTTCCACCGTCCCCGAGCCCGTGCGCTCGGCGACCTCAAGCACGCCCTGGAGGCACCCGCCATGACCGACGTCGACACCACCAAGACCGACTTCGTCTACGTGACCTACATCCGCACCACCGCCGAGGAGCTGTTCCGGGCGATCACCGAGCCGGAGTTCACCCGGCGCTACTGGGGGGCGGAGCTGCACTCCGACTGGAAGGTCGGCTCGCCGCTGCGCTGGGAGGAGGGCGGCAGCACCATCGAGGGCCAGGAGGTCCTGGCCGTCGACCCGCCCCGCCTGCTCTCGTACTCGTGGCACCTCCCGGAGGTCCTCCACCAGGAGCTCGTCGGGTGGACCGACGCGCAGATGGCGGCCGGCCAGGACGAGCCCCGCTCCAAGGTCACCTTCACCATCGACGACGAGGCCGACGGCGACACGGTGAAGCTCACCGTCGTCCACGACGGCTTCGTTCCGGGCAGCATCATGCTCGACGCCATCAGCGGCGGCTGGCCGTCGATCCTCGCCAGCCTCAAGTCGCTGCTGGAGACCGGTTCGCCGCTGGCGGTCTAGGGCCGGTCGTCCTCGTCTCGTCCTGCTCGGGCGGGGTGGGCGGGGCTGGTTCGTCGCCTCGTCCGCCGGGCCTGATGAGACGGGCTCTCGGTCTGCTCGACCTGGTCGCGGTGCGCCACTCGATGTGAGAGCCCCGCTGCCGCCGAACTCGGCTGCGCACTGGAGGGGCCCTTCGGGCGGACCGGCGTGCTCCGCCCAGTTCGGCGAGGGCTGGTCGGTCCTGGGTCGGCCGTTGGCACCTCTCTTGGGCGCCGTCCGGGCGATCGCCGGGTGGTGGGCGGTCACCTTGGTCGGGCGGCCTGACCCGGGGACGTGCCGGGCGTGGCGGGTCGCCGGGATCGCTCCGAACCCGGCTTCGCTCGTCGGGGCCTGCGGCGCTCGGGGCTGCGCCCGGTTCGGGGTCACCGGGGTGACGCCGGAGGTCATGCTGCCGGGCTGGTGGAAACCGTCACGTCTCGGGGCCTTGGGGCGGCGAGGCTGGCGGGGTGGAGGAGGTTCCGCTGGAGGGGGGCAACGTCACCGTGGGGCTGGTGCGGGTGGGCGACACGGTGCGGCGGCCGGCCGGGCCGTGGACCGCGGCGGTGCATGCGCTGCTCACCCACCTGTCCGACGTGGGGTTCGACGGGGCGCCCCGGTCGCTCGGGCTCGACGAGCGCGGGCGGCACGTCGTCGAGTGGATCGACGGAGCCGTGACCCATCCCTACGAACCGGGACCGTCGCTGGTCGACGTGGGTCGGCTGGCCCGGCGACTCCACGACGCCACCGCCGGGTTCGTGGCCCCGGGCGACGCCGTGTGGGGAACCGTGATCCCGCCCGACGGGGATGACCTCGTCGTCCACCACGACCTGGCCTCGTGGAACCTCGTCCACGGCGCCGGCCGGGTGGTCCTCATCGACTGGGATGCCGCCGGCCCCGGCACCCGGCTGGGGGACCTGGCCTGGGCGGCCATCTCGTTCGCCGACCTCGACCCCGCCGGCGTGCGGGCCCTGGCCGATGGCTACGGGCTCGACGAGGTGGACCGCCGGGCGCTGGCGGACCTCCTGCCCCGCCGGGCCCAGGGCATGACCGACCTGCTGCGGACGGGCAGCGAGCCCTGGTCCCGCCTCGCCGCCGAAGGTCACCTCGAGGCGTGGGACTCCATCACCGCCCGGGCTCGATCGTCCGGTGCCGACGTCCTCGCCGCCCTCCTGGCCTAGCAGGGTGCGGAAATAGTCCTCGTTGGTGCTCGCGATCGTTGGCGGGCTGGGGTAGACCGCGGGGATGCGCGGCAAGCCTGACCAGCAGCTGGCGATGCTCACCTCGTTGAGCACCGAGGATCTGATCCCGGCCGAT
>DATHEV010000535.1:0-4162 GCA_035318405.1 Iamia sp. | reverse complement strand
CGAGGACGCCGTCGCCATCGGTGTCGTCGAGCAGCGTGTCGACGAAGCCGTCGCCGTCGGTGTCGACGTCGGCCGCCTCGATGACGCCGTCCTCGTTCGAGTCGTAGGCGACCGTGTCGACGAAGCCGTCGCCGTCGGTGTCGACCTCGGCGACGTCGAACACGCCGTTGGCGTCGCTGTCGATCACCGTGGTGTCGGTGATGCCGTCGCCGTCGGTGTCGGTCGAGACGGTCTCGAACACGCCGTCGTAGTCGGCGTCGTCCACCACGGTCTCGAAGATGCCGTCGCCGTCGGTGTCGACGTCGGCGATGTCGACCACGCCGTCGAGGTCGGTGTCGTAGCCCACCGCGTCGGTGAGGCCGTCGCCGTCGGTGTCGGCGGAGACCGTGTCGACGATCCCGTCGTAGTCGGTGTCGTCGGCGATCGTGTCGAAGGTGCCGTCGCCGTCGGTGTCGATCTCCACGATGTCGATGGCGCCGTCGCCGTCGGTGTCGTAGCCGATCTCGTCGACGAAGCCGTCGCCGTCGGTGTCGACCTCGAGGACGTCGAAGGTGCCGTCGCCGTCGGTGTCGGTCACCGTCCCGCTCAGGCCGGCGCTGTCCAGGCTGCCGTCGTCGTATCCGGGCTCGCTCATGTCGGTGTGTCCTTCCGCCGGCGATCCGGCTCCGTGGTGGGTACGGCGGTGAGAGCGGGGCCTGCGGCCGAAGGTTCCCCCTGGTCCGGAGGGGTGGCGTCCCCGGCACGCCGGCGATATTGCTGACTCGGTCAGCGGTCGGGCGGTACGCTGGCGTGATGACCGGGACCGTGACCGCGACCGAGGTGGAGGCGCTGCGGGCCTTCAACCGCACCTGGACCACCACCGCCGGCCTCCTCCAGGCCGGGCTGCTCGACAGCCCGTACACGCTCACCGAGGGCCGGCTCCTCTTCGAGCTGGCCCAGGTCGACACCGTCGACATCGCCGACCTGCGGCGGGCCCTGGCCCTCGACTCGGGCTACCTCAGCCGCATCGTCCAGCGCTTCCGGGCCGACGGCCTGGTGGCCACCGAGCCCTCGCCCGACGACGGGCGGCGTCAGGTCGCCCGGCTGACGGCGCGCGGGCGGGAGGCCTTCGCCGACCTCGACCGGCGCTCGGTCGCCCAGGTCGACGACCTGCTCGCCCCCCTCGCCCCGGCCCGGCGGCGCGAGGTGCGGTCGGCGATGGAGACGCTCACCGCCGTCTTCGCCCCCGAGGGCACTGGTGACGCCGGCGCCTCCGCCGCGGCGGGCGACGAGGTGCGGCTGCGCGACCCCGCGCCCGGGGACCTCGGGTGGGTCGTCGGCGTCCACGGCGCCCTCTACGCCGACGAGTACGGCTGGGACCTCACCTTCGAGGCCCTCGTGGCGCGGATCGTGGCCGACTACGTCGACGACCACGACCCCGCCCGGGACCGGATGTGGATCGCCGAGCGGGCCGGTCGCCCCGTCGGCTGCATCGCCTGCGTCCACGGCGACGACGCCGACACGGTCAAGCTGCGCATCCTCCTGGTCGACCCCGCGGCTCGGGGCCTGGGCGTGGGCGCCCGGCTGGTCGAGGAGTGCGTCGCCTTCGCCCGCACCACCGGTGCCCGCCGCATGGTGCTGTTCACGGTCGACGCCCTCGACTCGGCCCGGCGGATCTACGAGGCCGCCGGCTTCGCGCTCATCGAGTCCGCCCCCTCGCCCGGCTGGGGCGTCCCCGTCATCGAGCAGACCTGGTCCCTCGATCTCTAGGACTCGTGCTGGCCCTCCTCGGGCGCGGTCTGGTCGTCGCCGGTCGGGTCGCCCTCCTCGACGAAGGAGAAGGTGCCGTCGGTCTCGACGACACCGAAGGCCACCGTGGACAGATCGCCGATGCCCCGCTTGCGGGCCGCCTCGTCCAGCTCGTCGCGGGGGATGCGCTGGAGCCGCAGGACCTCCTCGTCCACCACGCCGTGATGCACCACCAGCGAGGGCTTGCCCTCCAGCACCCGGCGGGCCCGCGGGATCCGCTCGCCCAGCACCGAGCTGCCGACGGCCAGCAGGCCCATGGTCGAGACGGCCAGGGCGGCCCCCGTGATCGACATGTCCTCCTGGGTGACGCCCTGCTGGATGATGTCGCCCAGGACCACCAGGATCACCAGCTCGAAGGCGGTGACCTCGGCCAGCTCGCGCTTGCCCATGGCCCGGAGCAGGAGCCAGAGGATGACGTAGACGGCGGCGGCGCGCAGCACGATCTCCATGGCCGGCTCCTAGGGGAAGATCCACATGGTGTGGTCGACGTCGATGCGCTCGGACCCGACCGTCACGGTGGTGGTGCCCGAGCGCTTCCACTGGACGCCGGGTTCGACGCGGGTGTCGAGGGCGAGGGTGAAGACCGTGCCGTCCGGGGGATCGAAGGTCCAGACGACGTCCTCGCCCTCGCTGGCCTCCTCGGCCGGCGCGGGCAGCACCCCGTTCTCATCGAAGGACTCGAGCCACGAGCGGTCGAGGCGGATCTCGATCTGATCGTCGAACCCGTCCGGCCGGGACACCTCGACCTCGAAGGGGACGGCCAGCGCCGGCCGCGCGACCTGGGGGTACGTCACCCGGACCCGAGTGCCGCCGGTGCCGTCGGCGGTGATGGTGCGGCTCCGCACGCCCAGCGCGCTGGAGAGCCCGAGCAGGACGAGGACGGCGAAGGCGGCCAGGGCCGCTCGGCGGACGAGGCGGGCCCGTCGCTCGGTGGCGTGGTCGGCGACGTCGGGCGCCGTGGTCTGGCTCGCGGCCACGGGCGGTCTCAGGCCCCCGGCGTGGGTGGGATGGTCCCGTCGTCCCCGTCGCCGGCCGGCACGAGGGCGTGGCCGCAGGCGCAGGTGTAGCCGTCCCCGTGGGGGCACGGCTCCTGCACCTGGAGTCGACAGCCGCACTCGGTGTTGGTGCAGGTCAAGACGGTGCCTTGGGCGACGGTCATGGGGGACCTCCGGGGTTCGGACCGGCGACGGCGCTGCCCGAACGGGTGAAGGATCAAACCCGGGCGCCGCGGGTAGGGCCGGCGTCGTGACCGGCTCGTCGACGTCGTCCGCCCGGGGTGGGGCATGGGTGGGCTGCTCGGGGTGGGACTACAAGCCGTGGGCCGGGCCCTTCTACCCGAGCGATGTCCCGGCCCGCAGGCGCTTCGCCTACTACGCCGAGCGCTTCCGCACCGTCGAGCTCAACGCCACCTTCTACCGCCTGCCGTCCGTGGAGACGGTCGAGCACTGGCGGGACCAGGCGCCCGACGGGTTCCGCTACGCGGTGAAGGTCAGCCAGTTCGCGACCCATCGGCGCAAGCTGCGCGAGCCCTCGTCCTGGGGGCCGAACCACCTCGACCGGGTCGAGCACCTCGGCGCCCACCTCGGTCCCAACCTGCTCCAGCTCCCGCCCCGCTGGCGCCGCGACGTGCCCCGTCTCGACGACGCCCTGGCCGCACTGCCCCGGCGTCTGCGCTGGGCCGTCGAGCTGCGCGACCCCGACTGGGTCCACGACGACACCTTCGCCTGCCTGGCCGACCACGGCGTGGCCCTCTGCATCCACGACCTGATCGACGACCACCCGTGGGTCACCACGACCGACTGGACCTACGTCCGCTTCCACGGGCCCGACGCGACCCGCCACCCCTACGCCGGGCGCTACACGGGCCGGCGGCTGTGGCGGGTCGCCGACCGCCTGGGCGCGTGGCGCGACGGCGGCGGCGACGTCTACGCCTACTTCAACAACGACCAGGGCGCCCACGCCCCGGTGGACGCGGCCTGGCTCCGCGACCGCCTCGACAGCTAGGCGGCCTTCTCGGGGCGGATGGCGGCGAGGAGGAGGGCCAGGACGGCTTCGCGCACCGTCTCGGGCTGGACGTCGGAGGACTCGGGTCGGTACCAGGCCACCAGGCCGTGGATCGTGCCCATCACCAGCCGGGTCAGCAGCAGCGGCTCGACGTCGCCGCGGGCGGCGCCCTCCCGCTGGGCGGCGGCGACCATGTCGGCGAGGGCCCGCTCGACCTGCCGCCGCTCGCCGAGCACCTCGCGACCGGTCTCGCTGTTGGGCTTCATGGTGAGGATCAGGTTGCTGGCGGCCACGTGGCCGAGGGCGGTGCGGATGGTGTGATCGAGGGCGGCGGCCAGGCGGGCGCCGGCCGGCTCGGCGAGGGCGGCGG
>DATHEV010000534.1:0-8341 GCA_035318405.1 Iamia sp. | reverse complement strand
CGGTGGATGACCTGGTGGTGGCGTCGGCACAGGAGCACGAGGTTGTCGGGGGCGGTTTGGCCGTGGTCGATCCAGTGCTGGATGTGGTGGCCGTCGGTGGTGTGGGCGGGTCGGTCGCAGCCGGGGTAGCGGCAGCCGCGGTCTCGCAGGCACAGGACGGAGAAGAGGGCGGCGGAGATGGTGCGGGTGGCTCGTCCGTAGTCGAGGACCGATCCGTCGCCGCGGGTGATCACGCGGTGGATGTTGGCGTCACAGGCCAACCGGCGGGCCTCCGCCGCGGTGACCGGGCTGGCGTCGTCGAAGGTCCCTTGCCCGCGGCCTTCGGTGAGGGTGTCGAGGCCGATCGTCACGTTCACGTGCGGTCGGTGGCGTCCGCCGAGGCGGGTGGTCTGGTGGTCGAGGTAGTGGGTGAAGACCTCGGCCAGGGCGTCGTGACGCCGTTGGGTGATCGTGCGCGGGTCGTCGTCGGTCTTGGTCCCCATCGCCAACCGCAGCGCCGTCTGGGCGGCGTGGAACGCCTCGGGCTCCAAGTTCGCATCGAGCCGTCCGCCCGAGAGCGTCGGGGAGAGGTGGGCGGTGCGGTCGGGGTCGGGCTCGCGGGGATCGTCGTCCAACGTCTCTTTGGCCATGGCCGCCCAGGTCTTCATCGCCGCCACCGCGGCGGTGATCTCGGCATCAGCAAGGACCGGGACGAGGTCGTCCTCCTGGGCGGCGAACATCGGCGCGGTGCGATCCGACAGGTTCGCCACCACCGCAGCGACGTGGCCACCGGAGATGGTCCCGTCGAGCCACGCCTGGCGGAGCGTCGGAAGCGACCGGAGCCGGCGGGCGGTGCGGGCCAGCCGGGCGGCGTCGGTGGGGGTCATCCGGCCCCGGATGCGCAGCCATGCGGCCATCGATGCGCACCCCTCCTGGGTGTCCCACTCGTTGGTGTCATCGAACGCGCACACCGCCTCGACGATCTTCGCCTCCAACCGGTCACGCACGGCCAGAACGGATGCGAGGCCGTCACCGTCGACGGGCAGGTCGAGCCTGTCCACAGCGTCGGCGAGGTCGGAGATCATGACCCGTATCCTACCCGACAAACGGGCATCCGTGCCAGTGATCGCAAGGAAATCTTCGAAAATGTCGTCCAGATCGCCCGGGTGACAACGGGTGAACCGGCGACGAGCCCCAGGGCGACGAGACGACGCAACCGACGGCCCACCGAGGCGGCAGACCACCACCAACGCAAGCCTCCACCCGCCGTACCCAGCCATCCCTACGACCGACTCGCAGCAGCCCCACGGCGATGGCCCGCCCACACCCTGGGGGTGTTGCAGACACGTGGCCCAGCGCTCGCTGTCGCACCCCCTGCCTAGGGTTCCGCCATGAGCCGATGGCGCATCCGGCGAGAGGCCGGCACCCCGCCGCCGCCCGACGCGGGCGAGCGGCCGCCGCTCGGGGCCGCCGAGGTGCGCCAGCTCCTGCTGCTCGTGGGCCGCGGCCGGCGCGAGGCGGCGCTGGCCGCCCGACGGGCCCTGGCCGCGGCGCCGGTCGAGGTGGTCGTGCCCGTCGCCCGGACGTTCGCGGCCGAGGGCCTGGACGACCTGTGGGCCACCGGGTGGCAGCCGGCCGAGGTGGTGTGGCAGGCCCGCCGGCGCCGGGCGGGGGCGGCCGAGGCCGCCGTGGCCGCCGTCGCCGAGGCGGCCGCCCGCTGGCCGGCCGGCACCATCCACCCGGCCTGGCGGTCCCAGCTCGACGAGATGGGGGTCGTGCCCGGCGCGCCCGCCACCCCCGCGCCGCCGGTCGATCCGGTGTCCTCCGCCGCCGTGGTCGAGCTGGTGGCCGTGGTGCTCTCGCTTCCCCCGGTCGAGGTCCTGCTCCCGGTGCCGGGCCGGCCCGACGTCCGGGTGGCGTCGGCCTCGGCCGTCGGCGGCGACCTCGACGGCATCGACGCCAAGGTGCTCGAGCGGGTCCGGGCCCTGCTGGCCAAGGCGGAGTCGTCCACCTTCGAGGCCGAGGCCCAGGCGTTCACGGCCAAGGCCCACGAGCTGATGACCCGTCACGCTCTCGAGCACGCCCTGGTGGCGCGGGGCCCGGGCGCCACCGACCACCCCGTGGCCCGGCGGCTCTGCATCGACGACCCCTACGCCGAGGCCAAGTCGCACCTCTTGGCCGTCATCGCCCAGGCCTGCCGGAGCACGGCGGTGCTGCTGGGCGGGCTCCAGATGGTCACCCTGGTGGGCTTCGCCTCCGACCTGGCCGAGGTCGACGTCCTCTTCACCTCGCTGCTGGTCCAGGCCCAGGGCGCCCTCGACCAGCTGGGCCGCTCGTCCGAGCCGGGGTCACGCGAGCGGAGCCGCGGGTTCCGCTCCTCGTTCCTGCGGGGCTTCGCCCACCGCATCGGCGACCGCCTCCAGGTCGCCGGGGCGGCCACGGTCGCCGACCTCGATCGGCAGTCGGGCGGCGCCCTGGTCCCGGTCATGGCCGAGCGGCGCGACGAGGTCGACCAGCACGTCGCCGAGATGCACCCCCGCCTGCGCACCAAGCACGTCGCCGGGCCCAGCGACCGGCTGGGCTGGTTCGCCGGCCGGGAGGCGGCCGATCGGGCCGACCTCCCCTGGGACAGCCTCTCCGCCGGTTGAGCTCGTGGGCCACGACTGGGTGACGACCGACGACGGGGTGCGGCTGTGGCACACCGTCGACGGGACGGGGCCGCCGCTCGCGCTGGTCCACGGCGGCCCGGGGCTGGGGGACAACCTCGGCCCCCTGGCCGAGCTCCTCGCCGACCGCGCCCAGGTCGTGCGGTGGGACCAGCGGGGGAGCGGGCGGTCGGACCCCGTCGGGCCCCACACCCTCGACCGCTACGTCGCCGACCTCGACGCCGTGCGTCGCCACCTCGGCCCCGACCGGTGGGTCGTCGGCGGCCACTCCTTCGGCGCCACCATCGCCCTCCAGTACGCCCTGGCTCACCCCGAGCGCACCACCGCGCTGGTCTACGTGGCCGGGGTGGGGACGGGCCGGGCCTGGCGCCGGGCCTACCGGCAGGAGGCCGACCGGCGGCTGACCGCCGAGCAGCAGCAGCGACGCGATGCCCTGTTCGCCCGGGAGAGGACGCCGGACGAGGAGGTCGAGTGGCGGGCCCTCGCCTGGGTCCCCGACTTCGCCGACCCCGACCGGGCGCTCGAGCAGGCGACGGTCGAGGCCCGGCGCTCGCCGTTCCCGATCTGCTGGGAGGCCAACCGGGCTCTGGGGGCCGAGGTCCGAGCGCTCGACGAGGCGGCCGTGCTGGCGCGGTGCCGCCGGCTCACGGTGCCCGTCCTGGTGCTCCACGGCGCCGACGATCCCCGCCCCGCGGCGGCCGTCGACCCGCTGGCCGCCGCCCTCCCGGACGCCCGCGTGGTGGTGGTGCCCGGCGCCGGCCACCTCCCCTGGGTCGAGGCCCCCGACGCCGTCAGGGCCGCCATCACGGCGTTCCTCAGGGAGGTGTCGGGATCGAGAGGGTGAAGGTGGAGCCGGCGCCGGGGGTGGAGACGACCGTGGCGGTGCCGCCGTGGCCCTCGGCGATGGCGGCCACGATGGCCAGGCCCAGACCCGACCCACCGGGGCGGGCCCGGGAGCGGTCGGCCCGGTAGAAGCGGTCGAACACGTGGGCCGCCACCTCGGCGTCCATGCCCGGCCCCTCGTCGGCCACCCGCACCACGGCGTGGCCGTCGACCCGGTCCACCACCACCCGGACCGGCGTGTCGACCGGCGTGTGGGTCCGGGCGTTGGCCAGGAGGTTGTCGACCGCCTGGCGCAGGCTCATGACGTCGCCGGAGACGACGACGGGCTCGTCGGGCACGTCCAGGTCCAGCGGCCGGCCGGGCTCGATGGCACCGGCGTCGGCCACGGCCAGGCGGGCGATCTCGACCAGGTCGACGTCGAGGTGCTCCATGGGCCGGCCCTCGTCGAGCCGGGCGAGGGTGAGGAGCTCCTCGACGATGAGCCGCATGCGCTCGCCCTCGGCGTGGATTCGGGCCATGGCCGTGTCGACCTGCTCGGGCGAGGGCGCCATCCCCGACTGGTGGAGCTCGGCGTAGCCCAGCACCGCGGCCAGGGGCGTCCGCAGCTCGTGGGAGGCATCGGCCACGAACCGGCGCAGGGCGTCCTCGGACGCGTCCTTGTCGGCGAAGGCCCGTTCCAGCCGGTCGAGCATGCCGTTGAGGGCGGTGGCCAGTCGGGCCACGTCCTCGACCCCGTCGGTCGGCACGCGGGACGTGAGATCGCCCTCGCCGATGGCCTCGGCGGCGTCGATCATGGCGTCGAGCGGCCTTGTCACCCACCCACTCACGGCGGCGACGCTGATGCTGATGACCACGGCCGCGACGGCGCCGGCGAGGAGGAGCACGCCGACCACCGACCGGACCGCCTCCTCCCGGTCGTCGAGCGAGCGGGTCACCACCACCAGCCCGCCGTCATCGGTCTGGGCCACCAGGGCGCGGTAGATCGTCGACCCGTCGGCACTCGGGAGGTCGAAGGGCTCGGCGGCCCGGCCGCGGAGGCGGCTGACGGCGGCGGGCGAGAGGTCGAGGACGGCATCGCGCTCGCCGGGTGAGCCGGACGGCACGTCGAGGACCTCGCCGTCGGCCCGGACCACGGCGATGCCGTACGTCGCGTCCCCGAACCCCGGTTGTTCGGCGATCTGCTCGAGCTGCTGGTCGTCGATCACGTCGAGAGCCGAGGTCAGGCTGTCGGCCTGCTTGCGGAGCTCCTCGTCGAGCTCCGCCGTGAAGCGACCCTTGACCTGGACGACGGCCAGGATGCCGACGACCACGGTGACGAGGAGCACCGAGCCGGTGATCCAGCCGGTGATGCGCCAGCGGTTCGGCAGGCGCGGAGCGCGAGGGCGGCGCATCAGCTCCCGTCCCGCAGCACGTAGCCCACGCCCCGGACGGTCTGGATCACGCGCGGCTCGCCCAGCTTCTTGCGCAGGTACGAGACGTAGGTCTCGACCACGTTGGGGTCGCCGCCGAAGTCGTACTGCCAGATGTGCTCGGCGATCTGGGCCTTGCTCAGCACGATGTCGGGGTTCAGCAGCAGGTAGCGGAGGAGCTTGAACTCGGTCGGGGCCAGGGCGATCGGCTCGTCGGCCCGGCGGACCCGGTGCGCGCCCTCGTCCATCTCGATGTCGCCGAAGACGAGCCGTCCGACCCCGCCGTCGCCGCCCGCGCCGCCGGTCCGGCGGAGGACGGCGTCGATCCGGGCGATCAGGACCTGGAGGTGGAAGGGCTTGGCCAGGTGGTCGTCGCCCCCGGCGGCCAGCCCCTCCACGACGTCGCGCGGCGCGTCCCGAGCGGTGAGGAAGACGATCGGGGTGGTGTCGCCGTCGGCCCGCAGCCGGCGGCACACCTCCAGCCCGTCGACGTGCGGCATGTTGACGTCGAGGACGATCAGGTCGGGTGCGAACCCGGGCACCTGGGCCAGGGCGTCCAGGCCGTCGACGGCCGTGGCCACCTCGTGGCCCACGAACTCGAGAGCCGTGGTGACCAGGTCGCGCAGCGACTGCTCATCGTCGACCACCAGGATCCGCATGCCCCGAGGTTCGCACGTGGGGTGCCCGATGCCACGCCCTGCGTCACGGCTCTACGACCGGGACCAGGAGGTTCACAGGTTCTCCCAAGGTTCGGGCGGCTCCATCGAGACATGTCAAAGCTTCTGTATCGACTCGGCCACTGGTCCGTCCACCGCCGTCGCTGGGTGCTCGCCGCCTGGCTCACCCTGCTGATCGGGTTCGGCGTCCTGTCCGGCGCCCTCGGCGGCGAGACGAGCGACACCCTCACCATCCCCGGGACGGAGTCCCAGAAGGCCATGGACCTGCTCGAGGAGCGGTTCCCCGAGCAGTCGGGATCGTCGGCGCGGCTGGTCTTCGCCTCCGAGGGCGACACGCCCCTGACCGACCCGACCCTTCAGGCCGGGGTCGAGGCGGCCCTGGCCGAGGCGACCGACGCCCCCGAGGTCGTCTCCGTCACCGACCCCTTCGCCGACGGCACGGTGTCGGCCGAGGGCCTGATCGCCTTCGCCGACGTCACCTACGCCACTCCCGCCAACGAGGTGTCGGTCGAGGCGGCCGAGGCTCTCGCCTCCGTTGGCGCACCGGCCGAGGCCGCCGGCGTGCAGGTCGAGATCGGCGGTGAGGTCGGGCCCGAGGAGGAGCTGGGCCACACCTCCGAGCTGATCGGTCTCGGCGTCGCCGTGGTGGTGCTCCTGCTGTCGTTCGGCTCGCTCGTGGCCATGGGCCTGCCCATCGCCACCGCCCTGATCGGCGTCGGTGTCGGCCTGAGCGGCATCGGCGTCCTGTCGGCGTTCACCGACCTGTCGGACACTGCACCGGTGCTCGCCACCATGATCGGCCTCGCCGTCGGCATCGACTACGCCCTGTTCATCGTCACCCGGCACCGCCAGAACGTGGCCGAGGGGCTCGACGTCGAGGAGTCGGCGGCCCGGGCCAACGCCACCGCCGGTGGCGCCGTCGTCTTCGCCGGGCTCACCGTGGTGATCGCCCTGGCCGGGCTGGCCGTCGTCGGCATCCCCTTCCTCACGGTCATGGGGCTGGGGGCGGCCTTCACCGTCCTGCTCGCCGTGGCCATCGCCGTCACCCTGCTGCCGGCCCTCCTCGGGTTTGCCGGCCCCAACATCGACCGGTGGCGCATAGGCCGGGCCCGCACCGGCTCGGCCGCCGAGTCCCACGACAGCCTGAGCGCCCGCTGGGCCCGCCGGGTGGTCGCTCGTCCGGGCGTCGCCCTCGCCGGCGGCCTGGCCCTCATGCTGCTCCTGGCCGTGCCCATGCTGTCGCTCCGCCTGGGCATGCCCGATGCCGGCACCGCCCCGCAGGAGACGACGCGTCGGCAGGCCTACGACCTGCTGGCCGAGGGCTTCGGTCCCGGGTTCAACGGCCCGCTCACGCTCGTCGTGGACACCGCGGGGGCCGCCGATCCCGACGCCGCCCTCGCCCAGGTGACCGCAGCCGTCGAGGCCGACCCCGGCGTGCAGCTCGTGGAGGACCCGGTCCCCAACGAGGCCGGTGACACCGCCATCATCACCGTCGTCCCCCGCACCTCGCCCTCGTCGGAGGCCACCTCGAGCCTGGTGCACCACCTCCGCCACGACGTCCTCGACCCCGTCGACGAGGCCACCGGGGCCGACGTCTCGGTGGCGGGCCAGACGGCCCTGCTGATCGACGTCTCCGACAAGATGGCCACCGCCCTGCCGATCTTCATGGGCCTGGTGATCGGGCTGACGATGATCCTGCTGCTGGCCGTGTTCCGGTCGCTGCTGGTGCCGGTCAAGGCGGCCATCGCCATCCTGCTCAGCATCGGGTCGAGCTTCGGCGTGCTGGTCGCCATCTTCCAGTGGGGCTGGCTCCAGCAGCTGGTCGGCGTGGAGGAGTCGGTGCCGATCATCAGCTTCCTCCCGATGCTGATGTTCGCCGTCCTGTTCGGCCTGTCGATGGACTACGAGGTCTTCATCCTCAGCCGGATCCGGGAGGACTACGTCCGCACCGGCCGGGCGCGAGAGAGCGTGCTGTCCGGCCTGACCAGCTCGGCCCGGGTCATCACCGCCGCCGCCCTGATCATGATCAGCGTCTTCGCCAGCTTCGCCCTGACCGACGACCCCACCACCAAGATGCTCGGCATCGGCTTCTCCATGGCCGTGCTGCTCGACGCCACCGTCGTCCGCATGGTGATCGTCCCGTCGGTCATGGCCCTCTTCGGCGACCGGGCGTGGTGGCTGCCGGGCTGGCTCGACCGCCTGCTCCCGGACCTCGACATCGAGGGCGAGCACCTGCTCGAGCAGCTCGAGGAGGACGACCGCGACCGGACCGACGACCCCGACGACGATCGGGACCGGGAGCTCGTGTCCCTGTAGGTGGCGGGTCCCACGAGGTGCCAGGCACCTCGTGGGAGGTGGACGGGTGGCGATCACCCGCTACCGACGCCCACGAGGTGCCTGGCACCTCGTGGGCGGGGGGTCCTAGACGGCCTCGTCGGGATCGAGGCGGAGGGAGGCGGAGTTCATGCAGAACCGCTCGCCCGTGGGCTTCGGGCCGTCGGGGAAGACGTGGCCGAGGTGGGCGCCGCAGGTGGCGCAGCGGGCCTCGGTGCGCGTCATGAACAGCTTGCGATCCTCGATCAGCGTCACCTTGTCCGGGTCGATGGCCTCCCAGAACGACGGCCAACCGGTGCCCGAGTCGAACTTCACGTCCGAGCGGAACAGCGGGGTGTCGCAGACGATGCAGCGGTAGATGCCCGGGTCCTTCGTGTCCCAGTACTCGCCGCTGAAGGCCCGCTCGGTGCCCTCCTGCTGGGTGACCTCGTAC
>DATHEV010000533.1:0-2635 GCA_035318405.1 Iamia sp. | reverse complement strand
GGGCCGAGGCCGAGCAGGCCGAGCGCGATGCCGTCACCGCCCGGCAGGACGCCGAGCAGCACATCGTCGACATCGATGCCGAGACCGTGGCGACCCAGGAGGCGGAGGTCGCGTCGGTCGCCGCCCTGGCCGACCGCGAGGCCGACGTCCTCCTCGCCGCCGCCGCCATCGCCCCCGCCCGCCTCCGGGCCGACGTCATCGCCGACGGCGTCGACTTCCCCCTCGTGGCGCTGGACGCCTGGCTGAAGGCGGCGGCGACCGCCCCGTGCAAGATGGAGTGGTGGATGCTGGCCGGCATCTCCAAGATCGAGGGCCGCCACGGCACCCACGGCGGTGGGCACTTCGGCGCTCGGGGCTACCCGTCGGTGAAGATCATCGGGCCTCAGCTCAACGGGGGGCCCTTCGCCGCCGTCGGCGACACCGACGACGGCCGCTACGACGGCGACCCCGTGTGGGACCGGGCGGTCGGCCCCATGCAGTTCATCCCGTCGACCTGGGCGGCGTGGGGGCGCGACGGCGACGGCGACCTGGTGGCCGACCCCTTCACGGTCTACGACGCCGCCGCCGCCGCGGCGGCCTACCTCTGCGCCGGGCGCAGCGACCTCACCGACGAGGCCCAGCTGCGCGCCGGCTACCTCTCCTACAACCACTCCGCCCCGTACGTCGAGGCCGTGCTGCGCGCCGCCCGCGGGTACCAGGCCGCCCTCCAGGTCCCGCCCCACGTGCCGGTCGACCCGCTCACCGGCGCGCCCATCATCCCCGTGCCCGTGGCCCCGCCCGGGACGGTGCTCCCCCCGGCCGCCCCCGGCTGATGACCCCACCCCCGAGTCGAACTCGGGGGGAGATGTGCCCCTGGGGGGTCACGAAACCCCCCGAGTTCGCCGGCTCTGGGGTCAGCGCACCAGGACCGTGATGCCGCCGGCGCGCACGGCGTCGACGAGCCGCTCGCCGGGGGCGACCTCGGCGTCGCCCCACACCACCGACCGCACGACCTCGGAGCCCTCGCCCACCCGGGCGCCCTCGCCGATCACGGCCGCACCACCCGAGGCGTCGAGGTTGGCCGCCAGGTAGTCGGCGACGGTGCCGCAGTCGACGAACGGGCCCGGGTGGGTCACCAGGTCGAGCCGACCGGCTTCGCGCTCGGCCCGCCACATCACCTCGTAGAGGCCCGACGGCTCGTCGCTCAGGTCCGCCACGCACGCCCACGGCAGCAGGGCGGCGCCGCAGTAGCGCAGGGTGCCGAAGTCGCCCCGGCCCGGGGCCTCCACGCACAGCAGCCGGACCCGCTCGCCGTCCCAGCCGGCGACGAAGCCGGTGAGATCGGCCGGCAGCCAGGCGTCGGCGTTGGTGAGCAGCACCCCCCGGCCGGCGACCCACCCCCGCAGGAGGCCGAGGGCACCGGCGGTCCCCCGGGCCCGCCCGGGCTCGACCGACAGGTGGGGCCGGACGGCGGCGCCGGGCCGGGTGAGGTGGGCCTCCATGAGCAGCCGGCCGTGGTGGACGTTCACGGCCACCTCGGCCACGTGGGGGGCCACGCGGGCCAGGGCGTGGTCGACCAGCGGGCTCCCGCCCACGGGGACCAGGGCCTTGGGCCGGAGCCGGGTGAGGGGCGCCAGCCGGGTCCCCGCGCCGGCCGCCAGGACGACGCCGACCAGCCCGTCGTCAGATGGGTCGCCTCCGCTCACGTGCGCCATGATGCCCCCATGACGACGATCATCCAGGGCATCAGCGGCCTGAAGGACCTGGTGGGCACCCACCTCGGCCACTCCGACTACGTCGAGGTGACCCAGGAGCAGGTCAACACCTTCGCCGAGGCCACCGGTGACCACCAGTGGATCCACGTCGACCCGGAGCGGGCCAAGAAGGAGTCGCCCTTCGGCGGCCCCATCGCCCACGGGTACCTGACGCTGTCGCTCGGCCCCACCCTCGCCCCCCAGATCATGCGGGTCGACGGCATCAAGATGGGCGTGAACTACGGCTGCGAGAAGGTCCGGTTCCCGGCGCCGGTGCCGGTCGGGTCGAAGCTGCGCCTCGGCGCGGCCCTCGACGCCGTCGAGGACATCCCCGGCGGGGCCCAGGTCTCGATGACCTTCACCTTCGAGGTCGAGGGCGCCCCCAAGCCCAGCTGCGTCGCCAACATCATCTTCCGCTACTACGAGTGACCCGTTCCGTGTGCGGAGAGGCGCCGCATCCGGGGCTTTCCGCACACGGAAGGACGACGACGAGGGGGTCTCAGCGGAACTCGGGCATGACCTTGGTGGCGAGGAGCTCCATGGTCTCGGTGTCCGGGTAGTCGGCGCACCAGGGCACGAAGCCCCGGCAGCCGGCGTCGACGTAGGCCTGGAGCTTCTCGCACACCTGCTCGGGGGTGCCGACGAGGTTGCCGGGCGCCCACGTCTCGAACGGCTCGCCCCAGAACGACCGGCTCTCGGTGCCGACCTCGGCCTCGGTCTCGCGCAGGAAGATCTCGCCCGAGACCGTCCGGGTGACCGTCGCCGGGTCGCGCCCGACCGCGGCGCAGTGCGTGTGCAGCACGGCGCGCTTGGACGCGAAGGTCTCGGGTGCGACGAACGGCACGTTCCACCCGTCCGCGTAGCGCGCCGCGATGCGCAGCGTCCGCTTCTCGCCGCTGCCG
>DATHEV010000532.1:0-6702 GCA_035318405.1 Iamia sp. | reverse complement strand
GTCTGACCGTCTGACCGTCTCCCGGCGAACTGGTGATCAGATCCGGCGGGAAGCCGCCGGATCTGATCGCCAGTTCGAGGGGTCAGAGCGCCTCAGGGCGGGTGATCGTCGTGGTGGCGGGGTCGAGGAGGAGGTGGCGGGGGCCGATCTCCCACCGGCCGCCGACGCGGTGGAGCCAGCGGCCCTCGAGGTTGGCGATGCGGGACCGCTCGCCGGTCAGCGGGCGCTCGACGGCGTAGATCAGCCCGCTGTGGGTGACGACCACGCCGGTCGTGGTGCCGGCGGCGTCGAGGGTGGCCGCCAGCCGCTCGATGCCGTCCCAGGCCCGGCCGGCGAGGTCGGCGTCGGGCTCCCACCCGGGTGGGGCGATGAGGCCGTCGTCCTCGGTGCCCGGGCGGCGGGCCGGGTCGTCGGGCAGCAGGCCGGGGTGGCGGACGTGGATCTCGGTGCGGGTCAGCCCCGAGAAGGTGCCGGCGTCGCGCTCCCGGAAGGCGGCGTCGACGACGACCGGCCCGATCCCGGCCTCGGCGCCCAGCAGCTCAGCGGTGATCCGGGCCCGCTCCAGATCCGACGACCAGAGCGCGTCGACCGTGGCGGGCAGCCCGACCGCCGCCGCCCGGGCCTGCTCCCGCCCCCGGTCGCTCAGGGGCGGGTCGGCCTGGCCCTGCCAGCGCCCGTCGGCGTTCCAGGTCGACTCGCCGTGACGGACGAGGAGGAGGCGGACGTCGGGCACGGCGGGCCAACCTATCGGTGGCGGGTCCGGGGCCCGGATCTCAGAGCAGCGCCCGCAGGCGGGCCCCGATCCCCGCCATGTCGTCGACCCGGCCGAGGAGCGAGCTGTAGCCCAGGGCCTCCACGAGGATGTAGATCTGGATGGCCCGGATGCGGGCGTCGGCGTCGGTGAGGTCGAGGCCGTGGGCACCGAGGTGGGCCAGGGCCCGCTCGCGGAACCGGACCTCGGCGATGGCCGGGTGCCACGGCGTCCAGACGTCGAGCCAGGCCACGTCGAAGAGGGGGTCGCCGTAGCGGGCGCACCCCCAGTCGAACACCGCCGTCACCTGGTCGCCGGAGACGAGGACGTTGCGGTTGACGAGGTCGCCGTGCACCAGGCCGCGGGGCGGGTCGAGGTCGGCGGCCAGCTCCGCCAGCACGGCCAGGCCCCGACGGTGGAGGGCGGCGTCCTCCGGATGGGCGTCCAGGGCGGCGAGCCAGCCGGCCACCCGGTACTCGGGATCGTCGTCGATCCCGATGGCGAGCAGGACCGCCTCCCACGACGGATGGAGGGCGCGGCCGCTGCCGTCCCACGACCCCCACTGCGGGTGGGCCGACACGTCCACCGCGGCGAGGGCGCCCAGCATCGCCAGGACCGACGGGAGGGCCCGCTCCCAGCCGGCGGCATCCAGGTGCTCGAGCGGCATCCCCCAGGCCCGGGTCGAGATGCACCAGCAGCCGACCGGCGCCTCGCCCAGCCCCAGCACCTCGGGGACGGGCAGGTCGGGCGGGGCCAGGGCGGCGGCCCGGCGGTCCCGCTCGAAGTCCTCGCGGTGGGCGCCGATGCGGACCACCAGGTCACGGGAACCGGAGCGGAAGGCGAAGCAGCGGGACCACTCGCCCTCGCCGATCCGCTCGATGGCTGCGACTTCGGGGTCGAGCTCCCGGCGGACGATGGCCAGGGCGGCGGCCGCGTCGGCACCCGGGGGAACGGCCACGTCGGCACCGTACCGGCGGCCGTGTCGCGGCCGTCTCCCGATTCCGGCGCGTGGGGCCCGGAGCCGGGGTCGCCAGTAGGCTCCCGCGCCGCCATGCCCGTCCTCCGGCTCTTCGCTGCCGCCCGCGAGGCTGCCGGCACCGCCTCCGTCGAGGTGCCCGGTGAGACCGTCGACGAGGTGCTGGACGCGGCGCGCACCCGGTTCGGTCCCGAGCTGGCCGTCGTCATCGACGCCAGCAAGGTGTGGCTCAACGGTGAACCGGCCTCTGGGGGGGACCCGGTGACCGATCGCGACGAGGTGGCCGTGCTGCCCCCGGTGTCCGGCGGGAGCGGCCCCGACCGCCCTCCGGGCGGACGCTCGCGCCGACCCACGTTCACGCCCGCCGAGCCCCCGCCTCCGGCCAAGCCGCCCCCCGCCTCGCGGCGCTCGCCCAGCGCCGAGGCCGCCGCCGCCCGCCGGACCGAGGGCGCCGACCGCGCCGCGGACCGGGCCGCCGGCCGCCGACGCCCGGCCCCCGCTCCCGACCGACCGGTCCGGGCCACGCCCCGACGGTCGGACCCGCCCGGGGGCGACGGTGCCGCCCCTCCCGGTCGGCCCACCGGCCGCGCCGGACGACCCGACCGCCCCACCGGCCGCGCCGCCGGGCCCGACCCACGACCCGGTCGAGCCAAGGGCCGCGCCCCGGGGCCGGCGGCAGGACCCGGCCGCGCCCCCGGACCGGACGCACCGCCGGCCCGGCCTCCCGGCTCCACCGGGCGGGCCGCCGTCCCCGACGGGTCGACCGGTCGACGCGGTCGTCCCCCCGGCCGCCGGGACCAGGGCCCGCCGCCGACGGGCCGGGGCGGGCGCACCGGTCGGACCGCTCAGGCCCCGGGGAGCGCCGGATCCCGCACCCGCCGCCCGGCCCCCGATGCCACCGTCACCCGGCGCTTCGGTGGCCAGGGTGCGCCCCGTGTGTCCGGCGCCCCCGGCGCGTCCGCGGCGCCCGCCGCGCCCGCCTCTCCGGGAGGGCCACCGAGCGGCCGCCCCGACCTCACCAAGCGCCGGCCGGGCGCGACGCCCCCGCCCCCGCTGGCGCCCGGCGTCCTGACCCGCACCGCCGCCCCCACCGGCCGGCCCCTGGCCCCGCCCGAGGGCGACGACGCCACCGAGGGCGGGTCGGCCCGGGCCGGCCGCCTCACCCGCCTGCGCTCGGTCGGCGTCCCCGTCACCGGCAGCATCACCGTCCGGGGCAAGGAGCGGAAGGTCAGCGGGCGGCGCGAGCGGCGCACCCTCGCCGGCCGGCGCTACGCCGTCGTCTACGACACCGACGGCCCCAAGGTGACGCTCGGGGCGCTCTGGTTCGTGATCGTCATGGGCTCGGTCGCGCTGGGCTGGTGGGCCCTGAGCTTCGTCTTCGCCATCGCCGCCGGCTGGGCCGCCATGGAGGCCGCCGACCGCTGGCGCGAGCGGGGCGTCGCCGCCGACCCGTGGGTCGCGGCCCTGGGAGCCGCCGCGGTGGCCGGGGCGGCGGTGTTCGGAGCCAACATCGTCGGCGCCGCCATCCTCCTCGTCGTGCTGGTCGCCGTGGCCCGCATGGCCCTCTCGCCGCTGGGGCGCGAGCAGACCCTCTCGGCCGCCGGCAACACCGTCGGCTGCGCCATCCCCTTCGGCCTGGCCGCGGCCTCGGTGGTGCTGGCCAACGACCTGGAGATCGGCGCCGTGGTCGCCCTGCTCCTCTTCGCCGCCGCCTACGACGCCGGCGACTACCTCATCGGGTCGGGGTCGTCGAACAGCGTCGAGGGCCCGCTCACCGGCATCGTGACCATCGGCGTGGTGGCCATGGCCATCGTCGTCCTGGGCACGCCGCCGTTCGAGGGCGCGCCGGCCTACACCTTCGCCGTCTTCGCTGCCGTCCTGTGCCCGCTGGGCCAGATGGCGGCGTCGGCCATCCTGCCGGCGAGCGACGCCCGGGCCCCGTCCGTGCGCCGGCTGGACTCGCTGATCCTGCTGGCCCCCCTGTGGGTGTGGAGCGTCGGCATCTTCATGGGCAGCCGCTGAGACCGAGCGTCGCGCTCGCGCCAGACGAAGACGCGCTCCCTGTGGTTTCCTCCTGACGGCACGAGGCCGTAGCCTGGGGCCATGTCGGAGCTCGAGGAGAGGTGGCGTGACCTCGGGGAGTTCATCCGGGAGCAGCGCCACATCGGGCACCTGTCGCTCCGCAAGCTGTCGGAGATGGCGGGGGTGTCGAACCCCTACCTGAGCCAGATCGAGCGAGGCCTGCGCAAGCCGTCGGCCGAGATCCTCCAGCAGATCGCCCGGGCCCTCGAGATCAGCTCCGAGACGCTCTACATCCGGGCCGGGATCCTCGAGGAGCGGGCCGACGGCGTCGACCTGGTGGCCGAGATCCGCCGTGACCCGTGGATCGGCGAGGAGCAGAAGCGCACGCTGATCCAGATCTACGAGTCGTTCCGCGGCTCGGCGGTCCCGCCCGTCCCGGTCGAGCCGACACCGGTCTCGACCGCCAAGCCGCCGGCCGCGGACGACGCCGAGGCCGATGGCGAGCCCGCCCCGGACGACGTCGACGTCGCGTGATGTCGAAGATCCCGGAATCGGGCGACCCCGCCCGGCGTTGACGCCCCCGTGGCCAGGATCGCCCTCCTCAGCCTGCACACGTCCCCGCTGGCCCAACCGGGGAGCGGCGACAGCGGCGGGATGAACGTCTACGTGCGCGAGCTGGCCGCCGGGCTGGCCCACGCCGGCCACCACTGCGACGTCTACGTCCGCACCCACGCCGAGGGCCTACCGGCCCAGGTGGCCGTCGAGCCCGGCGTCGTGGTCCACCACGTCGCCGCCGGCCCGCCCGACCTGGCCAAGGAGGACCTGCCGGCGATCGTCGACGAGTGGGCCGATGCCGTCGCCACCGCCATCGAGGCCGGCGGGGGTGTCGACGTCATCCACGCCAACTACTGGCTGTCAGGGGTGGCCGGGCACCGCATCAAGCACGCCCTCGACATCCCGCTCGTCTCGACCTTCCACACCCTGGCCCGGGTCAAGACGGCGGCCGGCGACCCCGAGCCCGAGGCCCGGGCCCTCGCCGAGCAGGCCGTCATGGCCTGCTCCGACGCCGTGCTGGCGTCGTGCCCGGCCGAGGCCCGCCAGCTGGCCGATCTCTACGCCGTGCCCCGGTCCCGGATCGCCCTCGTGCCCCCCGGCGTCGAGCACGCCCTGTTCTCGCCCGGTCCCCACGCCGCCGCCCGCGACGCCGCCGGCCTGGCCGACGTCGGCGCCGCCCCGGTGGTGCTGTTCGTCGGGCGGTTCCAGCGGCTCAAGGGCCTCGACGTGGTCGTCCGGGCCCTCGACCGGCTGTGGGCGCGCGACGCCGTGCTGGTGGCCTGCGGTGGGCCCAGCGGGTCCGACGGCGCCGCCACCCTGGCCGAGGCCCAGGCCTTCGTCGCCGACCACGGGCTGACCGACCGGGTCCGGTTCGTCCCGCCCCGCCCCCACCACCAGCTCTCGTCGCTCTATCGGGCGGCCGACGTCGTCGCCGTGCCCAGCCGGTCCGAGTCGTTCGGCCTCGTCGCCCTCGAGGCCGCCGCCTGCGGGCGCCCGGTCGTCGCCGCCGACGTGGGCGGCCTGTCCACCCTCGTCGAACACCGCCGGACCGGCCTCCTCGTCGGGTCCCGCGACCCCGGCGCCTGGGCCGCGGCGCTCGACTCCGTCCTGTGCCTGCCCGACCGGGCCACCCGCATGGGCCGGGCCGCCGCCACCCTCGCCACCGACTACGGCTGGGCCACGGCCGCGCGCGCCCTCGCCGGCGTCTACGCCGAGGTCACCGAGCGCGGCCCCCTGGACTGCGCGGCGTAGTAGCCGCCTCTCGTCAGAAGCCTCGCTTCGCTCGTTTCTTCCTCGAACTCGAGGTGCTCGCTGCGCTCGCGCTGAAGGTCCTCCCAGAGCCGGACGCCTCGTTCCTCGGCGACACGGCTCTTCGTGTGGGGGCTGCGCCTCCACGCCCCCAGCGGCTGCGCCGGGCGGCTCGTCGGTCGCGGTCGATCTGGCCGCTCCGCGGGCGAGCGTCGTATGGATGGGTGCTCCCCTCCGTACGCTCTGGCCATGGGAGATGCGCCGGCGTCACGGGATGATCTGGACGAGCTGGCGACGCGGATCTCGGGGTGGCTGGACGAGCTCCAGGTCGACAACCCGCTGATCGAGGCGGTCGACCGGGACGAGACGGGCGAGCGACGCTGGTTCGTCCGGCTGGAGGGGGAGGAGCGCGACCACACCACGGTCTGGCTCCACCTCCGGCAGCGGACGCTCCACCACGAGTCCTACGTGCTGCCCGCGCCCGTCGACGACCCCGCCGCCTTCTACGAGAACCTGCTGCGCCGCAACGTCCGCCTGCGGGGCGTGGCCTTCGCCATCGGCGAGGAGGACGCCGCCTACCTGGTGGGCGAGGTGCCCCACGCCGGGCTGGACCGCGACGACATCGACCGCATCCTGGCGCTGCACCACGAGGCGGTCGAGCGCTGCTTCCGCCCCGCCCTCCGCATCGGCTTCGCCTCGCTCCTCGGCGGCGCCTCCGGCTGACGTCCGACGAGATTGCATCAAAGTGCATGAGATGACATGAGGGTGGGTAGAGCGCCGGCGGCCCCCGTACGAGGGACGGTCGTGGAGCGTTCGGGGAAGTGCGCACGCGACCGCCCTCCGGGGCCCGGGCGTGCCACCATGCCGCCGCGGCGGTGCCGGGTGGCGCCCCGATCGAGGAGACCTCACCATGGATCTGACCCGCACCGCCGTGCGGGCGCTGGCCGCGGCCTGCGCCCTGACCCTTGCCCTCGCCGCCTGCGGCGGTGACGCCGAGGACAGCGCCGAGGTCGTCGAGGACTCCGATCGGACCACCGAGGCGACGGACGAGACCACCGCCTCGACCGAGGGGGCCGACGACGAGAGCACCACCACGGCCGCCGACGAGGCCTCCACGACCGAGGCCGACGAGCCCGACGAGACCGAGGGC
>DATHEV010000531.1:0-6821 GCA_035318405.1 Iamia sp. | reverse complement strand
CCGCTTCCCGGTCCAGTACGTGCTGCGGCCGTACTCGAACGACATCCACGACTACCGGGGCTACGCCGGCACGGTCGCCGGCGGCTCGTTCAAGCCCGGCGACGAGGTGCTCGTGCTGCCCGCCGGCTTCACCTCCACCGTGAAGTCGATCGACAGCGCCGACGGCCCCCTCGACGAGGCCTACAGCCCGATGTCGGTCACCATCACGCTCAACGACGAGATCGACATCTCTCGTGGCGACATGATCTGCCGGCCCCACAACCAGCCCCGGATCACCCAGGACGTCGAGGCCATGGTGTGCTGGATGGACGACACGACCTCGCTGACCCCCCGCCGCAAGCTGGCCATCAAGCACACGACCCGCAGCGCCCGGGCCCTGGTCAAGGATCTCCAGTACCGCCTCGACGTCAACACCCTCCACCGCGACGACCAGGCCGGGGAGCTGGCGCTCAACGAGATCGGCCGGGTCACCCTCCGCACCACCCTCCCGCTCTTCTGCGACGAGTACCGCCGCAACCGCACCACCGGCAGCTTCATCCTCATCGACGAGGACACGAACGCCACGGTCGGTGCGGGGATGATCCTGTAGCTGCCGCTGTGAGCGGGCGATGAGCACCAACGTCACCTGGCACGGGGGAGAGGTCTCCCGCGAGGAGCGGCCGCATCGGGGGGCGACGGTGTGGCTCACCGGGCTGTCGGGGTCGGGCAAGTCGACCGTGGCCGTGGCGCTCGAGGGGCTGCTGGTGACCTCGGGCCAGCCCGCCTACCGGCTCGACGGCGACAACCTGCGCCTCGGGCTCAACGCCGATCTCGGCTTCTCGGCCGAGGACCGCGACGAGAACGTCCGCCGGGCCGGCGAGGTGGCCGTGCTGCTGGCCGACGCCGGCGTGGTCGCCCTCGTCCCGCTGATCTCGCCCTACCGGGCCGGTCGCGACCGGGCCCGGGCCGCCCACGTGACCGCCGGCGTGCCCTTCGTCGAGGTCTTCGTCGACACGCCGATCGAGCTGTGCGAGCAGCGCGACCCCAAGGGCCTCTACGCCAAGGCCCGGGCCGGCGAGATCACCGGCTTCACCGGCATCGACGACCCCTACGAGGCCCCCGTCGAGCCCGAGCTGCGTCTCACCCCCGCCGACGGCGACCCCCTCGCCCAGGCCACCGCCGTGCTCGCGGTCCTGCGCCCCCTGCTCTGAACGACCCCTCTGACCAGGGCTTCGTCGAACGGGGTGGGCGGCCCGACCCCGGCGCGGCCGTGGGCGCGGCCCGGCCCAGGCGCTAGGCGTGGAGGCATGAGGAACACGACGAGAGCAGCCCTGGCGGCCGCTCCGCTGAGCCTCGCCCTGCTGATGGCGGCATGCAGCGACGATGACTCGGCGGACCCGACCACCACCACGACAACGGAGGCGGCGGCGTCGATGCCGGACGAGGGCACCGGTCAGCTGGTCCCCATCGGCATCGTCGACTTCGGTGAGCCCGGCCAGGAGGACCCGGCCGACGTGGAGGCGGCCATGGGCGCCCACTCCCGCGGCCTGGTCCGGGCCTGGGGCGCCGGTGACCGGACCGAGGCCACGGTCTACGCCCATCCCGAGGTGGTCGATGCCCTGTTCGACATCGCCGAGCCCGGTGGCCCCGACTGGGACCTGCGGGACTGCATCAGCGAGGACGACGACCCGGTCTGCATCTTCTACGACCCGAGGCGCGACGATCGGGTGCTGATCCACTTCGACCCGACGGCGCGGCCCGGCGATCTGGTGATCACCGCGGCCGAGCTCCGCGGCGGCGCCAGCGGCTGAGGGTTCCCGAAGGTGCCTCTGGCCAGGGGTTGGTCGAAGGGTGAGGGCGGCCCGACCCCGTGCCGCGACGTTGGCGCACCCGGTTCGGGGGGAGGGGTCGAGCCATGACCAACAAGAGAGCAGCCCTGGCGGCCGTTCCTCTGAGCCTGGCTCTGCTGCTGGCGGCCTGCGGCGACGACGACTCGGCGGACCCCACCACCACGACCACGACGGAGGCGACGACATCGTCGGCGTCGTCGTCATCGGCGTCATCGTCGACGAGCGAGACGCCGCCCGACACCGCCGAGCCGACCAGCGCACCGGAGGACGGCGGCGAGGCCCCGCCACCGGCCGACGCCGAGGCCTGGGCCGCCGAGCTGGTGCGGGCCTGGGGGTCGGGCGATCGGGACCGGGCCGGCCAGCTGGCCGTCCCCGAGGTGGTCGAGCAGCTCTTCGTCCACGCCGACCCCGGTGGTGACGACTGGGAGGCGGCGGGCTGCGACGGTGCCGCCGGCACGATCTACTGCACCTTCACCAGCGCCTCCCGAGGCGAGCGGCTGGCCACCGGCCAGCCGTCGATGCCCGACGAGGCCACCGGCGCCCTCCAGCCCGTCTCCCGGGCCACGTTCGAGCCCGTCGCCGAAGATGGGACCGACGCCCTGCCGTACGACTTCGAGCGGTACGCCAGCCAGCTGATCCGGGCCTGGGGCCGGGGCGATCGGGACGAGGCCGCGACCTACGCCTCGCCGGCGGCGGTCGACCGGCTGTTCGGGCAGTACGACCCCGGCGGTGACGACTGGACCGTCTCGGAGTGCGGGTTCTCGATGTGCACCTTCGAGAGCCCGAGCCGGGCCATGCAGGTGGTGCTGAAGACCACCTACGGTGGCCCGTACCCGGGTGAGCCGCAGGCCGTGACCAGCGTGGACTTCATCGCCTAGCGGGGCGGGCGGACTCAGCGCGGGAGGCGGAGCACCCTGACGTCGTGGGGGTCGAGTCGGCCGAGGTCGACTCGACCCTCGCGCACGGGGAGGGTGGCGCCGGTGAAGGCCTCGACCACGGTCTCGGGCACCTCCAGGTCGAGCCGATCCCACTCGGGGCCGGCGAGCGCGACCTGAGCCCGCCGCGGGTGGTCGCCCCAGTGGAGGTGGCCCCACAGCACCTCGTCGGCCTTGGTCGAGATGACGGTGGTGGGCTCGGGCCCCTCGAGCAGCCCGACCACCCGGCACCGGCCGCCGGCCAGCTCGTGCGCCAGCCGGAGCAGGTCGAGCCGTTCGGGCGGGACCAGGTCGAGCCGGTCGGAGCTGACGATCATCCCGTCGGTCAGGGCCACGGCGGCGACGAGGAACCGGACCTCGGCGTCGGTGAGCCGGGTGCGGTCGGTGCGGACCATCACACAGTCGGGGTCGTTGGCCCACAGGTGGCCGTGGAGGAAGGCCCGGGTGACCGTGTTGCGCATGGCGATGCGGGTCGAGAGGCCGCCCTGGTCGCTGGTGGCCCACCGGCCCAGCCGCCCGCCCCACGTCGGGGCCACGTCGGTGCCGATGCGCATGCCGTCGACCACGCCCACGGCGGGCCCGAGGGGCAGGCCGCAGCCGATCAGGACGGCGTCGTCGCCGGCACCCCGCCGGATGGCGTCGAGGCCGGCTCGCAGCGCCTGGGCCCGGGTCAGCGTGGCGTCGTGGCGGCGCCCGGGCAGTGCCGCGGCGAAGCAGAAGTCGAGCTTGAGGACGCGGTAGCCCCAGTCGTGGCGCAACGTCCGGGCCACCTCCTCGAGATGGGCCTGCACGTCGGGGCGCGTGCAGTCGAGGCTCCGCTGGCCGTGGCGCTTGTTCCAGCCCGGGTGCCACAGGGCGGTGACCGGGTCGCCGGCCTCGTCGACGAGGAACCACTCGGGGTGCGACCGGGCCACGTCGCTGTCGGGGTCGACGATGAAGGGGGCGATCCAGATGCCGGCGTCGCGCCCGGTGGCGGTGATCGACGAGGCCAGGGCGGCCATGCCCGAGGGGAACTTGCCGTTGGTGGTGAGCCAGTCGCCGATGGCGACCTGGTGGCCGTCGTCGACCATCACGTAGCCCAGGGGGATGTCGGCCGCGACCTCGTCCGCGGCCTCGAGCGCCCGGCGCACGTCGGGCTCGGCGACCTTGGAGTAGTGGTAGTACCAGGAGCACCAGCCGTGGGGCGGTCGGGCCGGTACCCGAGCGGCCTGGGCCGCGCCCAGCGCCGCGGCCCAGCCCTCGAGCAGGTCGTAGGCGTCGGGACCGTCGGCGACGAGCAGGTCCTCGGTGGCGACCGTGCTGCCGGCCGCGACCGTCACCCCGTCGAAGCGGCAGGTGACGGCGAGCTCGGCCAGCCGTCCGCCGGTGGGGTCGTCGTCGGCCAGCCGATCGCCGGGCAGGTCGACGCCGAGGTCGACCACCGACAGGCAGCGGGCGCCGCCGACGAACCCGAGGACGAGGCTGGCGCCGGTCTCGAGGTCGCTCAGGCCCGCCACCAGCTCGCTGCGGAAGCGGCCGGGCTCGCCCGAGCGCAGGGTCTCGGGGTCGAGCGTGGTGTGGCGCACGTTGAACAGCCACGGGTCGGAGTCGGTCTCGTGCATCCGGAAGGCCCGGGCGTTCGACCACGAGCTCCAGCCGTTGCGGTACAGCGACCACGACGCCGGTCCGGCGCCCAGCTCGAGGCCAGCAGGCCCGCCGGTGGCCAGCACGACGGCGTCGTCGAGCCGGACCGGCCGCTCGCCCAGCACGGTGATGGCCAGACGGAGGAGGAGGCCCGCGCCCGGGGCGGGTCCGGCCGGCCGGGTCGACAGGGTGAGGCGGAGGTGCTCGTCCTCGGCCGTCCACGGGCCCTCGGGCGGGCCGTCGAGCCGGGTGGGCGCCACGGCCCGCCGTCGTCCGCCGAGGCGGTAGGTGACCCGGGGGAGCGCGGCCCGGATGGCCGCCACATCGCCGACGAGGTCGACCGTCCCGTTCCGTGCCTCGGCCCTCATCGGCGGGGACGCTACTGCGGGTCCGTCGTGCCAGGCTCGGGCCGTGAGCGAGCACAGCGAGCGAACCAGCCCTGGTCCCGACGTCCGCACCGTGCACCTGGTGGCCAAGACCCACCTCGACATCGGCTTCACCGCGCTCGCCGCCACGGTGGTGGACACCTACGTCGACTCGTACATCCCGGCGGCGCTGGCACTGGCGGCGGAGCTGCGGGCGCGGGGCGGGCCCGAGCGCTTCGTGTGGACCACCGGATCGTGGCTGGTCCACACCTTCCTCGAGCGCACCGACGCCGCCGGCCGGCGCGCCGCCGAGGAGGCCATCGCCACCGGCGACCTGGCCTGGCACGCCCTCCCGTTCACCACCCACACCGAGCTGGCCGACGTCGGCCTGATCGAGGCGGGGCTGGAGATCTCGGCCCGTCTCGACCACCGCTTCGGCCGGCGCACCATCGCGGCCAAGCTGACCGACGTCCCCGGCCACACCCGCGGTCTCGTCCCGCTGCTGGCGAGCGCAGGCGTCGAGCTGCTCCACATCGGGGTCAACCCGGTGGCCACCGTGCCCGACGTGCCGCCCGTGTTCCGGTGGCGGTCGCCCGACGGGGCCGAGGTCACGGTCGTCTACCAGGAGGGTGGCTACGGCGACCTGTCCGTCGTGCCCGGCTGCGCCGACGCGCTGGCCTTCGCCCACACCGGCGACAACCTGGGCCCGCCCGCGGCCGACGACGTGGTCGCCTCGTTCGCCGCCCTGCGCTCGCGGGTGCCGGGCGCCGAGGTCCGCGGGTCGACCCTCGACGCCTTTGCTCTGGGGCTGCGGCCGGTGGCGGCCGACCTGCCGGTGGTGACGGCCGAGATCGGCGACACGTGGATCCACGGCGTGGGCACCGACCCGCAGAAGGTGGCCCGGTTCCGGGAGCTGCTGCGGCTGCGCCGGGCCTGGGCCGCCGAGGGCATGGTCGCCCCCGACGACTCCCGCCTGCGGGGCTTCCACGAGCACCTGCTGCTGGTGGCCGAGCACACCTGGGGCCTGGACGAGAAGACCCACCTGCCCGACCGGGAGCGGTGGGGCCGGTCGACGCTGGCCGAGCTGCGGGCCGAGCCCCGGACCCGGGCCTACGAGGCCTCGTGGGCCGAGCAGCGCGAGCACATCGACGCCGCCGTGGCCAGCATCGAGAGCGACGGCCTGCGCCAGGCCGCCGAGGCCACCCTCCGGGCTCTCGACGACCCGGTGCCGCCCCGCCTCCCCGGCGCGCCCGTCCCGCCCGGGCAGCGGGTGCGGTTGGGCGACTGGGAGATCGGCGTCGACCCTGCCACCGGCGCCATCGACCACCTGGTCGACGCCATCAGCGGCCAGGTGCTGGCCGACGCCGAGCACCCGCTGGCCGTGCTGGCCCACGAGACCTTCTCGGAGGCCGACTACCAGCGCCGGTGGGACACCTACGTCCACAGCCGGCCCGAGGATGAGTGGTGGGCGGTGGAGGACAACCTCAAGCCCGGCATCGACGCCGCCGGGGCGGTGTCGGCCTGGTGGGAGCCGGCATCGGCCGCCGTCCACATCGGCGAGCGCCTGTCGCAGCGGGTGGGAGCGTCGCCTGGGACCGAGGCCGGCGCTCGGCGGGCGCCGGAGCCGTCGGACGAGGGCGACGAGGCGTCCGAGGAGCTTCCGACCGTCGACGCCCTGGTGGTCGAGATCCGGCTGCCGGACGAGGCATCGACCTGCTCGGGGGCGCCGCCGCTGGCCGTGCTCCACCTGACCGACACGAGCCCGCCGATGGGGCCGTCCCGTCTGGGCGTCGAGCTGCGCTGGGACGACAAGCCGGCCAACCGCCTGCCCGAGGCGACCTGGCTCGGCTTCCGGCCCTTCGTCGCCGACGCCGACGCCGACGCCGACCTCATGGTCCTCGACAAGCTGGGCCAGGACGTCTCGCCCCTCGACGTCGTGCCCGGCGGCAACCGCCAGCTCCACGCCGTCGGCGAAGGCGTCCGCTGGCCCGGGCCCGGCGGCACCGTGGCGCTGCGGACCCTCGACGCGCCGCTGGTCGCGCCCGGCCGGCCCCACCTCCTGGACTTCA
>DATHEV010000530.1:0-4420 GCA_035318405.1 Iamia sp. | reverse complement strand
AGGCCGAGGCCGGCGGAGTAGTAGCCGGCGTACATGACCTTGTCGGCGCCGCGGGAGTTGGCGAAGCGGATGATGTCCTCGGGGTAGTACTTCGGGGCGAAGGCCGAGGTCGAGTAGTGCAGGCCCGGGTACTTGAGCATCAGCTTGACCATGAGCTCGGTCCACGGGTCGGCGCCGTGGCGGACGACGATCTGGAGCTCGGGCCAGAACCAGCACACCTCGTCGAGCAGCATCGGCAGCTGGGGCGCCATCGGGATGCGGGGTCCGGGCACGCCGGCGTAGACGATGATCGGCCGGCCGATCTCGATGCACTTGGCGTAGATGGGCCACATGCGCTTGTCGTCCAGCGGCACCTGCGGGATCAGCCCGGTGCCCCAGACGTGGATGCACTTGAGGGAGTCGCCCCACTCCTCCACCGCGGCGTCGATCGTCCGCAGCGCGCCCATGCCCTCGTTCGGGTCGACGTTGAGCATCCCGGCGAAGTGCTGCGGGAACTCGCGCACGGCTCGCTGGGAGTGCTCGTTCTCGTGGACGCCGACGACGAAGGTCGAGATGCGGTGCTTGGCCATCTCGCCGAGGACGACGGCCACGGGGTCGTCGAGGTCGTCGTCGAACGTGGGCACCCCCTTGAACATGTACTCGGCCGGCATGTACGAGTCCTTGGTGCCGGCGTCGTTGGCCAGCTCGCGGATGCGGGCGTACTTGGCCGCCTGGTTGGCCCGGGTGTCGGGCATGGCCAGGAAGGTGTCGATCACCCCACCGGCCCGGGCGGTCTCGAAGGCGGACGGAGAGGCGGACGCAGCGTCGTCGGTCACGGCGCCGACACTAGTCAGAACGAGAACGCGTTCTACTCGTAGGGTGACGGCGTGGCCCGCCCCCTCCCCGGCCCCGGTGTGCGGGCCCAGCCCGGCCTGATCCGACGGCTGCTCCGCCAGCCCCACCCGGTGCTCGACGAGCTGCGGGCCGCCCACGGTCCGATGGTGGGTCTCGGCGCCGGCCCGCTCCGCATGGCGGTCGTGGGCGACCCGGCCGCTGCCCGCGAGCTGTTCGCCCGGCCCGTCGAGGACTTCCAGTGGGGACACGCCTTCAACGTGATCGGCTTCGTCGTGGGGCCGGGATCGATGATCGTGTCCGACGGCGACGATCACGCCCGGCGCCGCTCGTCGGTGAAGGCGGCGTTCAGCCGCCGCCGGCTCAACGGCTGGATCCCGATGATCGTCGAGCGCACCGACGTCGCCGTCGACACCTGGCTCGCCGGCGCAACCGATGCGGACGACGTCGTCGACCTGGCGCCGCTCGTCCGCACGCTCGTGCTCGACGTCGTCGTCCGCGCCCTGTTCGGGTCGCGGCTCGCCGACCGCGTCGACGAGATCGAGGAGCTCTTCCGCCGACCGGGCGCCTACCTCGAGTCGCCGGCGGTGAAGCAGCTCCCCCACCCGTTCCCCCGGACGGCACGGGCGCGCGTCCGGGCCGACCGGCGGGCGCTCGACGCCATCATCGACGGCGAGATCGGCCACCGCCGCGCCCACCCGAGCGGCGACGCCCTCGACGTGCTCGAGGTCCTCGTGGCCGACGGCGCCCTCTCCGACGCCGAGATCCGCGACCAGGTGGTGACGCTCATCGGCGCCGGCCACGACACCACCGCCGCCGCCCTCTCCTGGGCGCTGTGGGAGGCCCCGCTGGCGCCCGGGCTGTGGGACGCCCTGGGCGCCGACGCCGAGGCCGCCCTGGGGTCCGTCGGCGACCGCACCAGCCCGCCGCCCGACCACACCAGCCTGGCGCGGCTCGCCATCGCCGAGCGGGTCATGCGCGAGACGCTCCGGCTCCACCCGGCCGGCGCGCTGAGCCCTCGACGGGCGGTCCGCGACCTCGAGGTGGGCGGCTACCGGATCCCGAAGGGGACGATGGTGCTGTGGTCCGCCCACCTGATCGGGCGGGACCCCGACGTGTGGCCCGACCCGCTCCGCTTCGACCCCGACCGCATGTTCGACCTCGACGCCGACGCCAAGATCCTCGCCGAGACGGCATGGGTGCCGTTCGGGCGGGGGGCCCGCAACTGCATCGGCTTCGCCCTGGCCCAGATGGACATCACCCTCATCCTCGCCCGGCTGGCGCAGCGTCTCGTGGTGACGCCGACGAGCACCGCGGTCCCGCACCCCGTCGGCATGGTGGTCAACCGCCCGACCGGCGGCGTCCCCGCACGCCTGGCACCGCGCTAGCGGCTACCGGCGGGTCCAGGTGGGGGTGTCGTCGTCGGGGGCGTCGGGGTCGGTGACGCGGAGGCCGACATCGAGCTGCTCGAGGAGGGCGTCGAGCTCGTCGACGCTGCTCGTCACCGAGCGGTGGGCGAACCAGAGGAAGGGGAACCACGGCGTCCAGCGGACGGGCCGCCCGCTCCGCCGCTCGACGAGCGCGCCCTGGCGCATGCCGCCGGCGCCGGCCCGCACGACCTCCACGGCCTCGACGTCGGACCACGACACCTCGTCGACGCCGCGCAGCCACCCGACCGAGACGCCGTCGGCATCGGCCCGGGACCACGCCGTCGCCGAGACGTAGGCCACCGAGCCCAGCCAGCCCGCGCTCAGCAGGCCGACCAGTCCGAGGAGCACCTCGCCGGTGGCGACGCCGAGGACCGCTATGGCGGCGCTGGCGACGGCGACGACCGCCATCAGCTGCGCCGCGACGCGCGGCGGCCGCACCTCGACGGCCCCGGCGACCGGAGGGGGCACGGGCCGGCTACAGGCCGTCGAAGGCCCGGGTCAGGATCTCGTCCTGCTCCTGGACGTGGATGGCGTGGCTGCCGCCGGCGGGCGAGCCCGAGCCGACGCGCGAGACCTCGCGGTACTTGATGCCCTCGGGCACCAGCGGCCACAGGCGTTCGCCGACGAAGGAGCGGGGCCCCATGTTGTCGGGCTCCTCCTGGAGCCACACGACCTCGTCGATGCCGCTGTAGCGCTGGAGCAGCTCGCGGATCCGGGCCCGGGGGAACGGGTACAGCTGCTCGACCCGGATCACGGCCGCCGGCACGTCCAGCTCGGTCCGCCGGGCGAGGGCGTCGTGGCCGATCTTGCCCGAGCAGAACACCAGCCGCTTCACGTCCTCGGGATCGGTGATCGACGCATCGTCGAGGACCTCCTCGAACGAGCCCGTGAACAGCTCGCCCACCGAGGACCGGGCCGACTTGGCCCGCAGCAGCGACTTGGGGGTGAAGACCACCAGCGGCTTCAGGACGTCGTGGTGCATCTGGCGCCGCAGCAGGTGGAAGTACTGCGCCGCGGTCGAGGCGTTGGCGACCTGCATGTTGTCCTCGGCGCACAGCGTGAGGAAGCGCTCGATGCGGGCCGAGCTGTGCTCGGGGCCCTGGCCCTCGTAGCCGTGGGGCAGCAGCAGGGTGAGGCCGGAGCGCTGGCCCCACTTGTCCTCGGCCGCCGCGTAGTACTGGTCGATGACGATCTGGGCGCCGTTGATGAAGTCGCCGAACTGCGCCTCCCACAGCACGAGCGTCTTGTCCGCCGAGACCACCGAGTAGCCGTACTCGAAGCCGAGGGCGGCGTACTCCGAGAGCAGCGAGTCGTAGATCCAGATCTTGGCCTGGTCGGGGTCGAGGTAGGCCAGGGGGGCGTGCTCGGCCCCGGTCTCGTAGTCGACGAGGACGCTGTGACGCTGCGAGAACGTGCCCCGGCGCGAGTCCTGGCCGGCGAGGCGGATGTTGGTGCCGTCGAGCAGGAGCGAGCCGAAGGCGAGCGCCTCGGCCAGGGCCCAGTCGACCTCGCCGCCCTCGAACATCTTGTCCCGCGTCTGGAACTGCTTGGCCAGCTTGGGGTGGACGGTGAAGCCCTCGGGCCGCTCCGACAGCTTGCCGTAGATCGTCTCGATCGTCTCCGACGCGACGCCCGTCTGGACGTGGGGCATCACGCCCCGCGCCGGCGCCGGCGGCTTGGCCCGGACCTCGCCCTCGGGGGCGTGGGACCGGGTCTCCTCGAGGGCCCCGGCCAGCTTCTTGGAGAAGTCGTCGAGCGCGGCCTCGGCCTCCTCGAGGGAGATGTCGCCCCGGCGCACCAGCGCCTCGGTGTAGAGCTTGCGCACCGAGCGGCGGGCGTCGATCCGCTTGTACATGAGGGGCTGGGTGTAGCTGGGGTCGTCGCCCTCGTTGTGGCCGTGGCGGCGGTAGCAGACCATGTCGATGACGACGTCCTTGCGGAACCGCTGGCGGTAGTCGTAGGCCAGCCGGGCGACCCGGACGCAGGCCTCGGGGTCGTCGCCGTTCACGTGGAAGATCGGGGCCTGGACCATCTTGGCCACGTCGGTGCAGTACTCCGACGAGCGGGCCGAGTCGGGCGGCGTGGTGAAGCCCAGCTGGTTGTTGATGATCAGGTGGATCGTGCCACCGACGCGGTAGCCCTTGATGCTCGACAGGTTG
>DATHEV010000529.1:0-10496 GCA_035318405.1 Iamia sp. | reverse complement strand
TAGTCCACGGCCTGGTACGCCGTGGGCAGCACGTCGGACAGGAACAGGAACTGCTCGTCGGGCGCGCCCTCGGGCACCTTGATCGGGCCGTAGTGCGCCTGCGGCACCCGCAGGTACTCGGCCTGGCCGCCGGGGATCTGGCCGTAGAGCTTGGTGTAGCCGAGGAGGGAGGCGCCGGTGCCGTGCGCGTGGACCTGGGTGGTCTCGCACTGGGACTGGAGGCCGCCGGCGCACATGAAGCAGTGCCCGCAGGAGACGTTGAACGGGATCACGACCCGGTCACCGGGGGCGATGTGGGTGACCTCGGCCCCGACCTCCTCGACGATGCCCATGGGCTCGTGGCCGAGGATGTCGCCCTCCTCGAGGAAGGGCCCGAACAGCTCGTAGAGATGGAGGTCCGAGCCGCAGATCGCCGTGGACGTGATCCGGATGACGGCGTCGGTCGCCTCCTCGATCTTCGGGTCGGGGACCTCGTCGATGCGGACGTCCCGCTTGCCGTGCCAGGTCAGTGCCTTCATGAGGTCTCCTCGTCAGGGGTCCGACAGGCCTCCCCCGCCGGACGCCGTTCATGCACCCCTCGTCCGAACTGATGACCCCGAGCTCCGCCGGGCCTCAGCGGATGACGAGGGGGGCCGCGCCGGCGTCGGTGATGCGGCCGATGGGGGCCGCGGCCAGGGTGCCGTGGCGGGTGAGGGCGGCGACGAGGTCGTCGGTGGCGTGCGGGGCGCAGGCGAGCAGGAGGCCGCCCGAGGTCTGGGCGTCGCTGAGCAGGTGCTGGGTGGCCCGCGGGGTGGTGCCCCAGTCGGTGTCGGGGTCGACCCAGGCATGGTTGCGCTGGGTGCCGCCGGCCACGGCTCCGGCCTCCAGCAGGGCGCGAGCGCCGGCGATCACGGGGACGGCCGCGGCGTCGATCTCGGCGCCGACCGTCGCCGCGCTGGTCATCTCCCGGAGGTGCCCGAGCAGGCCGAAGCCGGTGACGTCGGTGCCGGCGTGGATCGGTCCGTCGCCGCCGATGCCCACCTCGCGGGCGGCCGCGGCGGCGCCGGCGTTGAGGGTCGTCATCACCTCGATGGCCGCGGCGAGGTGGTCGGCGCCGGCCACGCCCCGCTTGGCCCCGGTGGTGATCGCCCCGATCCCGAGCGGCTTGGTCAGCACGAGGTCGTCCCCCGGCTGGGCGCCCCGGTTGGTGAGGACGTGGTCGGGGTGGACGGTGCCCACGACGGCCAGGCCGAACTTGGGCTCGGCGTCATCGATCGAGTGCCCGCCCACGATGAGACACCCGGCCTCGGCGGCGGCGTCGGCCGCGCCCTCGAGGACCCGACCCAGCAGCTCGAACGGCAGGGCCTCACGCGGCCAGGCCACGAGGTTGAGCGCCACCAGTGGGGTCCCGCCCATGGCGTAGACGTCGGAGAGGGCGTTGACGGCGGCGATCCGCCCCCAGTCGCGGGCGTCGTCGACGATCGGGGTGAAGAAGTCGGTGGTGAGGACGAGGGCGCGGGTGTCGTCGAGCCGGTAGACGGCCGCGTCGTCGCCGGTGTCGAGGCCGACGAGGAGGTCGGCGTCACCGCTCGCCCGGCGCAGCGCAGGGGCGTGGGCCAGGACGTCCTGGAGGTCCGCCGGCGACAGCTTGCAGGCGCACCCGGCGCCGTGGCTGTAGCTGGTGAGCCGGATCGCCGCGCCCGCCTCGACCTCGCTCATGGGTGTGGCACGCTACCGGACGAGCGACACGCCGTGCCGCGGGCGCGGCGCCGACGGAAGGGTCGAGGATTGGCCAGCGGAGGCGAGCACCCGCCCTCGGTCGACCGGCTGGCCCGCTCGGTGGCCGACGTCGACCTGCCCCTGCCTCTGCTCGTCCTCGCCGCCCGGGAGGCGATCGCCGCCGGCGATCCCGATGCCGTCGGCGGGCGGGCACGGGGCCTGGCCCGGCGCCTCCTCCAGCCGGTGGTCAACGCCACCGGCGTCCTGCTCCACACCAACCTGGGACGGGCCCCGCTGGACGTCGCGGTGGCGGCGTCGGCGACCAACCTCGAGCTGGCGCTCGACGACGGTGGGCGGGGCAGCCGCCAGGACGCGGTCGGCCTGCTGGTGTCCACCCTCTGCGGCGCCGAGGCCGCCCTGGTGGTCAACAACGGCGCCGCCGCGGTGATGCTGGCCACCGCGGCGATCGCCGGAGGCCGGCAGGTGGCGGTCAGCCGGGGCGAGAGCGTCGAGATCGGCGGCGGGTTCCGGATCCCGGACGTGATCGCCTCGTCGGGGGCCCGCCTGGTCGACGTGGGCACCACGAACCGGACGCGGGTCGACGACTTCCGGCGGGCGGTCGACGCTCCGACGGGCGACGTGGCCTGCATCCTGCGCGTGCACCCGTCGAACTTCCGGGTCGAGGGGTTCACCGAACGCCCCTCGGTGGCCGACGTCGCCGCCGTGGGGGTGCCGGTCGTGGCGGACCTCGGCTCGGGGCTGGTCGACGCCCGCTGCCCGTGGCTGCCGGGCGAGCCGCCGGCATGGCTGGCGGGCGAGCCGGCGGCCCGGCAGGTCCTCGCCGAGGGTGCGGCGCTGGTGACGTTCTCGGGCGACAAGCTGCTCGGCGGGCCCCAGGCCGGGCTGATCGCCGGCCGCGCCGACCTCGTCGCCGCCTGCGCCTCCCACCCGCTCGCCCGCGCCCTCCGGCCGGGGAGCCTCGTCCTCGCCGCCCTCCAGGACGTCCTCCTCGCCTACCTGCGGGGCGACGCCGCTCGGCTCCCGTTCTGGCGCCAGGCCACCACGCCCGTCGAGGACCTCCGGCACCGCGCCGCCCGCATCGCCGACGCCACCGGGGCGCGCCCCGAGGACATGCAGGTCCGCGCCAGCGAGGCCACGCCCGGCGCCGGCGCCGCTCCCGGGGCGACGATCCCGTCGGTGGCCCTCGTCGCCCCCGGCGACCGCCGGGACGCGCTGCGGAGCGGCCCCGTCCCGGTCATCGCCCGAGTCGCCGACGGGTCCACCTGGTGCGACCTGCGCTCGGTCGAACCGAGCCACGACGACGTCCTGGCGACCGCGCTCCGGGAGGCCGTGACCCGGCCCTGAGGAGGGCGGGTCGCTACCCCTCCCGGACGAGGGTGCGGAGGTCACCGACCCGGCGGGTCAGGCCCCGGGCGTCCAGCTCCGCCAGGAGGGGCAGGGCGAACCGCCGCGTCGTGGCGAGCACCGTGCGCGCCTCGGCCACGGTGAACCCGCCGGCGCCCAGCGACTCCAGGCGGGCCACGGCCTCGGGCACGGCGCGGTGGTGGAAGTACATGCCGTCGCGGCGGACGACGAGCCGCCGGCGCACGAGGGCGGCGACCTCCGCCGGCGGGATCCCGTCGGGCGGCGGGGGGCGGAAGAGGTCGGCGACCAGCCGGTCGAGCCAGGGATGCCCGTCCCCGTCGTCGTCGTCGGAGGCCACCAGCCCGACGTGATCGCCGCCCACCACGACCTCCGGGACCAGGCCGGCGTCGACCAGGGCGCGCGCCCGCTCGCCCAGGGCGCTCCGCGGCAGCCCGGACGGTCCGGCGGCATCGAGCTCCCGCATCAGGTCGGCGCGCCCGGCCGCCAGGGCGTCGTCGGAGGCGACCCACCGGCCGACCGTCGGCGGCCGGGCGACGCCCGTCAGCCGCTCCAGCCGGCCGGCGTCGATCCAGCCGTGCTCGGCCACGATGCGCTCCCACCGCCGGTCGGGCCGGGCCCGCGACGGGGGCAGGAGGGGGTCCAGGTCGAGCACGATGCCCCCGCCGACGGTGGCGTCGGAGCCGGTGTCGCGGAGCACGTAGCGGTCGCCGGGCCGGAGGGGCAGGGCCACGGGCAGCCGGAGGCGGACCAGGCCGTCCCCGCCCGGCGGGACCGACGGGGCGCCGAGCACCTGGAGCCGGACCGCCCACGACCCCGTCCCCGTGTGGAGGAGGTGGGCGCCCCGCCGGGTGACGGGGCGGGGGGCGGAGGCCAGCACGGTCAGGGTGGCGTCGACCGTGGTCGTGGGGTGCCAGCGGTCCGGCTCGACCAGGGCCACGCCCCGGCCCAGGTCGGCGGGCGCCAGGCCGGGGAGGTTCAGGGCGACGCGGTGGCCCGGGCCCACCGTCTCCCGCGGCTGGTCGTGCACCTGGATCGACCGGATGCGGCTGGGCCGGTCGCCGGGCGCGGTGACGAGGGTCTGGCCCACCTCCAGCTCGCCGCCGGTGAGGGTCCCGGTCACGACCGTGCCCGCACCCCGGATGGAGAACGCCCGGTCGACCCACAGCCGGGGCCGCCCGTGGTCCTCGGCCGGCGGGGTCGCCCGGACGAGGCGGTCGAGGGCGGCGGCCAGCTCGGGCACGCCGGCGCCGCCGGGCACCGCCGTGGCGACCACCTCGGCGGGGGCGAGCGGCCCGCCCGCGAGCCGGGACCGGACCTGCTGCTCGACCTCGTCCCGGCGGACGGCGTCGACCCGGTCGGCGTGGGTCAGCGCCACGACGCCGCCGGCCACGCCGAGGAGCTCGACGATCGCCAGGTGCTCCTCGCTCTGGGCCTTCCACCCCTCGACGGCGGACACGACGAGCAGCACGGCGTCGACGGCCCCGACCCCGGCCAGCATGTTGCCCAGGAAGCGCTCGTGCCCCGGGACGTCGACGAAGGCGACCGGTCCGGCCGGAAGCTCGGCGACGGCGAAGCCCAGGTCGATGGTGAGGCCGCGCTCCTTCTCCTCGGCCCAGCGGTCGGGATCCGTGCCCGTCAGGGCGAGGACGAGAGCGGACTTGCCGTGGTCGACGTGCCCGGCCGTGGCGACGATCCGCATCGGGCGCGACCGTAGGCGCCCCCGGGCCACGGCCCAGGGGGTACGGTCGCCGACGGAGGTGTCCGAGCGCCTGGTGGGCTCCGCCGCCTTCAAAGCGGTCGGGACGGGATCACCCTCGTCCGGCGGGTTCGATTCCCGTCCACCTCCGCCACCGAGCACGGGCCGTTCGCGAGAAGATCTCCGCGCCCGTGTCGATCCGGCGTCCAGCCGTTCGACCTACGGGTGAGCGTCCGACCGGACCCTCGCCACAGGAAGAGAGATGACCGTGAAGTACATGCTGATCATGCGGGCCAGCGACGAGGCCCTCGCCGCGTTCCCGGAGGGCGGCGTCGACGACTCCCTGAACGCCATGGGGAAGTACAACGACGAGCTGATCTCGGCCGGCGTCCTGCTCGCCGCCGAGGGCCTCGACCCCGAGGACCTCGGCGTCGTCGTCGACTACTCGTCGACGCCACCGGTCGTGACCGACGGGCCCTACGGCGAGACCAAGGAGCTCTTCGGCGGCTTCTGGATGATCGACGTCGCCTCCAAGGAGGAGGCGGTCGAGTGGGCCAAGCGGGTGCCGATGGGGCCGGGCATGAAGACCGAGGTCCGCCGGGTGCCCACCATCGACGAGTTCCCGCAGGACAACGTGTGGATCCAGAAGGAGATCGCGTGGCGGGAGGCCACCGGCCAGCTGTGATCGAGCGCACGCCCGCTCGTGAGGCGCGGGACGTCGTCGGGGCGGTGTGGCGGATCGAGTCAGCCCGCATCGTCGGTGCGCTGGCCCGCACCACCGGCGACTTCGCCCTGGCCGAGGATCTCGCCCAGGAGGCCCTGGCCGAGGCGCTCGTGACCTGGCCCCGCGACGGCGTGCCCCAGAACCCGGCGGCGTGGCTGATGACGGTGGCCAAGCGGCGGGCGATCGACGCCTACCGGCGCCGGACCGCCCTCGACCAGCGGTACGCCGCCCTCGCCCACGACCTGGGCGAGGGCGGGACCGTGTCGGGGGCGGTCCCGGACCCGGCCGACGACGACCTCCGCCGCGACCCCGATGCGATCGGCGACGACGTGCTGGCGCTGGTCTTCATCTCCTGCCACCCGCTCCTGTCCCCCGAGGCGCGGGTGGCACTGACCCTCCGCGTCGTTGGCGGCCTCACGAGCGACGAGATCGCCCGGGCCTTCCTGGTGCCGACGGCGACGGTGCAGGCCCGCATCACCCGGGCCAAGAAGACGCTGTCGGCCGCCCGGGTCCCGTTCGAGGTGCCGCCGCCCGACCAGCGTCGGGAGCGGCTGGGCTCGGTCCTCAGCGTCGTCTACGTCGTGTTCACCGAGGGGTCGACGGCGGCGTTCGGGGACGACCTCATCCGGCCCGACCTGGCCCACGAGGCGGTCCGGCTGGCCCGGATCCTCGCCCGCCTGGTGCCCGACGAGCCCGAGGTCCACGGGCTCCTCGCCCTGCTCGAGCTGACCGCGGCCCGGTTCCCGGCCCGTACCGGACCCGACGGCGACCCGGTGCTGCTGGCCGACCAGGATCGGCGCCGGTGGGACCAGGCCGCGGTCCGGCGGGGTCGTGCCGCCCTCGCCGTCGCCGGGCGGGTCGGTCGTGGCCTGGGGGCCTACGGGCTCCAGGCGGCGATCGCCGAGAGCCATGCCGTCGCCCCGTCGGTCGGCGCCACCGACTGGGAGCGGATCGTGGTGCTCTACGAGGCCCTCGACCGGCTGGCCCCCTCGCCCGTCGTCGTGCTGAACCGGGCCGTCGCCCTCTCGATGGCCCAGGGCCCGGCCGCCGCCCTCCAGGTGGTCGACGACCTGGTCGCGACCGGTCAGCTCGCCGGCTCCCACCTGCTGCCCAGCGTGCGGGGCGAGCTGCTGTCCCGGATGGGCCGGACCGACGAGGCGCGGGCCGAGCTGGGGCGCGCCGTCGACCTCTGCGGGAACGCCCGCGAGCGCGCCCTGCTCGAGCGCAAGCGCGACGCCCTCGGCTGACGTTGATGGTCAGGTCGGAGGGGCGTCCGGTTCGTCGGCCTCGTCGCCGTTGGTGGTGGCCGTCATGGCGGCGGGCCGGCGATCGTCGTCGCCGTCACCGTTGCGCCCCGGGCCCGAGCCCTCGGCCAGCGAGCGCATCAGGAGGGCACCCAGCCCGCCGATGACGCCGCCGCCCTCGGACCCGACCTGGATGTCGGGGACGATCTTGACGTGGCCGGCCCCGACCTCGCGGAGGGCGGCCACCATGGCGGTCTGGTCCGACCCGATGGCCCGGCGCTGGGCGTCGAAGCCCTTGGCCCGGGCCAGGCCGAGCGCCTCCTCGGCGGCGGCCGCGGCATCGCCGAGGTCGCGGGTCCGGCTGGCCTCGGCCGCACCGGTGATGGTGATCACCGACGACTCGCCCTCGGCCCGGGCCTTGGCCGCCGCCGCCCGCGAGGTCTCGATGTCGATGGAGACGTTGGCCTGGGCCAGCTCGCCCTGCATGTCGGCCACGCCGCGCTGCTGCTCGAGGCTGACGCGGGCCTCCTGGGCCTCGCGCTGCTGGGCGAAGGTGGCCCGCTCCTGGGCCGCGATCTCCCGGCTGGTGAGCACCTGGACCAGGTCGGCGGGGAACACGACGTCCTGGATGTAGACGCCGCGGGTCTCGACCTCGTAGCGGGAGAGGTACTGCTGGATGTAGCCCTCGGCCGCGTGCTGGACCTCGTCGCGCTTCTCGATGAACTCGGTGGCGCCGAGCGTCTGGAGCTTGTTGCGGAAGTAGTTGCCCACGGCCGACTGGAGCACCTCGTTCACCAGGTTCTGCATGGTGCCGACCATCGAGATCACCTTTGGCGCCCGGGTGTCGGGCACGTGGATCTGGACCTGGAGGTCGATGTTGAAGGTGAAGGCCTCCTTCGACTTGGCGTCGATGGGGGCGAGGCGCTCGTCGAGGCTGTGGGCGTCGCTGGTGAGGTGCGACCAGTTGAGGGTCAGGATCGACGTGGGGACGATCTCGGCCCCGTAGATGCGGGGGTTGAGCGTGTACTTGCCGGTGCGCAGGGGCTCGGACCAGATGCCCTGGTGGCCCGGCTTCACGATCGAGCCGAACTTGAACTCCTCGCCCGAGGTGTCCTCGGTGGGCAGGCCCACGTAGGCCTTGATGACGGCGACCTCGCCCTGGCGGACCACGAGCATCTCCCGCAGCTCGACGTTCACCAGGAAGGGGTTGAGGAGGTACGAGCCGTAGAGCAGCGGGTCGTGCTGGAGCCCGATGCAGCCGCCGTTCTCCAGGAACGCCTGGTAGTCCTGGTAGTTGTCGTGCATCCCGTTCTTCGATCGGAGCACGGCCTGGATGACCTGGATGGGCGAGCCCGCACCGGAGCTCTCCATCTCGGTGACGTCCGAGAAGCCCCCGATGCGGCTGGCGATGTCGCCCGAGGCCGGGCCCTCCAGGGTCGTGACCACGCCGACGAGGTCGGTGTCGCCCTGGGGCGTGATGTGGGTGACCCGCAGGGCGTTGGGGTCGACCTGGCCGACGGCCGAGAGGGTCGAGTCCGACAGCGCCTTGCCGAAGACCCGGTCGCTGGTGATGACGACGAACCCGATCGGGTGGATCGGGGCGGTGGTGCCGGGGGGCAGCACCGGACGCTGGACGCCCCGCTGGCCGCCCTCGGAGAGGAAGCTGCGGACGTCGGAGAAGCTGCCGAACTCGGGTCGGTAGACGGCCGACTTGGCACCGGTCGGGACGGCCTGGCCGACCTGGGCGATGACGAGGCCGATGCGGTCCGGCGGCACCTGCACCCACGGGAAGCGCTCGACCCGGAAGATCGGCCACAGCTTGAACCGCAGGCCGGGCATCAGGAGGTCGGCCTGGTAGCCGGCCTCGCCGTTCAGGGCGATGAGCTGCTCGTCGTCCTGGCGCTTGCCGATGCGCTTGGCGACGAGCCCGACCTCGCCGGGCCCGATCGAGTGGAAGCTGCGCAGCCCCATGAGGACGAAGACGACGGCGATGATGCCGACGATGACGAGGACGATGCCGATGGAACCCATGACAGGCCGCCTTCCCGGAGCCGCTCGGCCCCGGTGGTCGAGCGTACGCCCGTGCTGTCAGGAAGTCGCCGCGAAGACGTCCTCGTCGCCCACGAGGGCGAAGCCCAGGTGGAGGCGCCCGAGGCGGACGGCACCGTCGACCTCGACGTCGAGCCGGCCCGCCGGGTAGAGGTCGGGCTCGAAGCCGTCCTCGGAGCCCGGCGGGGCCTGGGCGCCCAGACGCACCCGGGCGTGGCTGGCCAGCCGCTCGGTCTCCCACACCGCCTCGTCGTAGTCGGAGGTCACGAAGAAGCCCCGCTTCGGGTTGAACACGTCCTCCAGGACGTGGACGTCGTCGGTCTCGGTGGTCCGGACGACGAGCTGCCGGGCACACACCGACGACACCCGCCCCCGTCGCACCGCGGCGTGCACGTCCGTGGGCCGGAACAGGCCGAGGGTCAGCTCGACCCCGGCGGGCAGGAGGCGGACGTCGATCCGCCCCGCCGCTCGGGCCGCTCGGGCGCGGGCCAGGTCGGTGGCGCGGCGCTCGACCTCGTCCCGCCGGGCCTCGTGGCGGGCGCCGAGGAACTCCCGGAGCTCGTCGTCGTCGAAGAGCCGCTCGAGGACGGCCCACTGCTGGTCGGGCGGGAGCCGGTCGAACACGGCCCGCGCCACGCGCTCGCGCTCCCGGCGGGGGACGACCTCGAAGGCGGCATCGAGGTCGGCGGCGGCATCGGGCCCGCCGGTGGCGACGCGGTCGACCTCGGCCCGGATCTCGCGCGCCAGCTCGAGGTACGGCCGCAGTGCCTCCAGGTCGTCACCACCGCGTCCCACCCCTGCATCATCGCTCCTCGGGGGCGGCGCCGGTCGATCAGACGGCGGCGAACATGACCTCGGCGCCGATGGGGACGTAGGTGCCGGTGGCCAGCACGGCGCGCAGCGAGGCCACGTTGCCCGGGGCGACCTGGACGAAGACCGGCTCGCCGGCGGGGACGAGGTGCGCGGCCGAGGCCGCCAGCTGCCGTCCGACGCCCCGGCCCCGCCCACCCGGCTCGACCTCGAAGGCGGCCTCCCAACGCCCGGCCAGGCCCCGGGCCAGGATCAGCAGGCCGGCCCCGTCGGCCGTGGCCCACGTCCGGACGTGGCGGCGGAAGCGGAGCGCCCGGTCCACCCGCTCGTGAGCGGCGTCGGGCGCGACGGGGTGGAGGTCGAGCGGCGGGGCGCCGGAGGCGTGCGGGGTCACGAGGACCATGTCGAGGTTGTCGTAGGTGCGGCCCAGCCGGTCGGCCAGGGCATCGAGGAAGCGGCCGTTCACCGGGGCCGACAGGTCGCCGTCGGGCAACCGGGCCCGCACCCACGCCGGGTCGACGTCGGCGGCGACGACGTGGTGCCCGCAGAAGGCGAGGACGCCGGCGACCGGCCCCGGCGGCTGGGGCACCACCGTGACGCCGCCGTCCTCGGCCGGCGGGCGGCCGGCCACGACGTCGCGGAGCAGCCGGCTGACGGGGTCGTCGGGTTCCACGGCCGGCACGGTAGCGACCGCCGCCGCACTCCAACCCGAGTGATCCGGTCGGAAAAGCCGATGAAACCGGTGCGGTCGGATCGGCGCTCCGTTAGCGTGCCGGCCTGCACACGCCGTGGGGGCGTGTCGAAGGAGGAACCATGCGTCGTCGCCCGCTCCTGTCCCTGCTGGCCCTGCTGGCCTGCGCCGCCTTCCTGGCCGGCGCCTGCAGCAGCG
>DATHEV010000528.1:0-10439 GCA_035318405.1 Iamia sp. | reverse complement strand
CGTCGCCGGGCTCGTGGAAGGCCTACGACCACCTGGCGGCCCAGGTCGACAGCCTTCTGGACCACCTCGAGCCGGACGGCGGGGTCGACGTCGCCGTCCCGCCGTACGACCCCGAGCACCCGGTGGACCCGGTCGCCCTCTCCGTCGAGGGTCGAGATCTCCGCGCCACCTTCGGCCTCGTGCACTCCAGCTGGTCGTCCACCGCGCTGGGTCGTCTGTGGGTCGACCCCAACCGCCTTCCCACGGGTGCCTTCCAGCCGCAGATCTACGTCCAGCACCTCCGGCGCTTGGCCCGCCTGGTCAACCTGCTCAGGGTGCTCACGGCCCGCGCCGCGGCGTCCATCCCCCCGTACGAGATCGACGACCGGCCGGGTGCCCACCGTCCGTCGGGGTGGCTGGACGAGTACCACCTCTGGGACCTCTTCAACGAGCGGCAGGCCATCGACGAGCCGCCACCGATCGACCTCCACCCCATCCTCCTCTCCGTGCAGGAGGGCGGGGCCCTCTACGTCGACGAGCTGGCCTGGCTCTACAACGAGCTGGGTCTCCTCCAGCTGAGTCGAGGTGCCCTCTTCGATGCCTACGCCTTGTACCGGATGGTCGAGGACCTCAACGCCATCGCCGAGCGAGGAACCTCGGGGTACCGCCGACAGGAGCTGGAGCTGTCCTTCGCCGCCATCGCCATCGAGCGAGGCCAGCTCCGTGACGCCATGGCCCACGTCGATCGGGTCCGCGCCGCCGCCGAGTGCGCCGGTCCCAGCCGCTCCGATCTGTGGTGTCGGGCCACGATGTACCGGGGCGAGATCCTCTTCCTCCAGGGCAGCTACGACCAGGCCGAGGCGCAGCTGACGAAGGCGTGCAGGTGGGTGGCCGGGGCGCGGGTCCCCAACCACCGGGCCGCCAGCATGGTCCACCGTCGGCGGGGCGATCTGCGGCTGAACCTGCGCCAGTGGGAGAAGGCGGCTCGCGACTTCACCAAGAGCGTGGCCTTCGCCGAGACCGGCCGTCACTACGACCTCCTCTTCGCAACCCGGGTCCGTCAGGCGTACCTCGACGTCGTCGTCTCCGAGGACGTCGCCGGGCAGGCCGCGGGCATCTCGCTCTTCGACGAGACCGCCGTCCGCGGGGCGCTCGACGAGTCGCTGCGCTTCGCCAACACCTGTGGCATCCCGCGCTTGGAGCACGACACCCGGCAGGTGCGGGCCGAGCTCAGCCTCCGTCTGGGAGACTTCGACGACGCGGCCGACGAGGCTCACCGCTGCCTGGCCCTGACGTCGATCAACGGGATGTCGCTCCGGACCACCAGCTCGTTGGCCCTGCTGGCCCGCATCCGGGCTCGTCAGCACCCGGACTGGGGGGGCGAGCGCCTGCTCAACGCGGCCCGGGCCCGGGCCTCGCGCCAGCTCTACCAGCAGGAGATCGAGGTCGTGGAGCGGGAGATGATCCGCGTGCACCACGGCCAGGAGATCTGAGCTGAACCCGCACGACGAGCGCTGACGCCCGCTCCGCCGACCCCGTCGCACGGCGATGGCGGGCACGTGAGATCGTTCGTCACCGGGCCGGTCTGGCGCAGCATCCTGGTGTCACGTCGAGGTCGTCGCCGTCGTCATCGGCATGACGACCGCCCACGAGGGAGCCTGAGGACACATGGATCCGGACACCACGCTGACCGAGCAGTTCGAGGGGGAGCGGGCCCGGCTGCGGGCCGTGGCGGCGCGCATGCTGGGCTCGTCCGCCGAGGCCGACGACGCCGTGCAGGAGGCGTGGGTGCGTCTCAGCCGCACCGACACGACCGAGGTCGCCAACCTGGGCGGCTGGCTGACGACGGTGGTGTCGCGGGTGTGCCTGGACATGCTCCGGGCCCGGCGCCGGCGCCCGACCGACCCGCGGGGCGACGACGCCCTGGAGCCGGTGCCCAGCACCGAGGTCACCGTCGACCCCGAGACCGAGGCGCTGCTCGGCGACTCGGTGGGCCTCGCCCTCGTGGTGGTGCTGGAGCGGCTGGCGCCGGCCGAGCGGGTCGCCTTCGTGCTCCACGACCTGTTCGCGGTGCCGTTCGACGAGATCGCCCCCGTGGTCGGCCGCACGCCGGAGGCCACCCGCCAGCTGGCCAGCCGGGCGCGCCGCCGGGTCCGGGGCGCCGAGCCCGGGTCGGCCGCCGACCGGGAGCGCCAGCGCGAGGTCGTCGAGGCCTTCCTGGCCGCCTCGCGCGGCGGCGACCTCACCGCCCTGCTCGCCGTCCTCGACCCCGACGTGGTCGTCCGGGCCGACGACGCCGCCGTGGCCACCGGGGCCGACGCCGAGGTGGTCGGGGCCGAGGCCGTGGCCGCCACCTTCGCCGGCCGGGCCAAGGCGGCCGAGCCCGCCGTCGTCGGCGGGAACATCGGGCTGGTGTGGGCGTACCAGGGCACGCCGAAGGTCGCCTTCGACCTCACCATCGTCGACGACCGCATCGTGGCCATCGACCTCATCGCCGACGCCGACCACCTGGCCGACCTCGACCTCGAGCTGCTCTAGGACCGACCGGCATCAGCCCCGGTGGGCGGCCACGAGGAGGAAGGAGGCCGGTGGTGCTCGTCGGCCCACTCCGTCTTGGCCTCGACCGGCGCCGCCGACGGGGACCACTCCTCCAGCCGGTCGACGGTGAACCCGGCCGCGACCAGGTCGTTGACGTAGGTGGCGATGGTCCGGTGCTGCTTGCGCACGCCCTCGGCCAGCCAGTCGGTGGTGAAGGGCCCCTCGTCGAGGTAGCCGTCGAGCGGCCACACCCGGCCCGTCGGGCCGTCGACGAAGTCGGGGTGCGACGGGGCGGTGAGGATCGGGTGCTCGGCCGAGAAGACGAAGGCCCCGCCCGGTGCCAGCCCGTCGTGGACGACGCCCAGGAACCGGGGCAGGTCGGCGAGGTAGTGCAGCGTGAGCGACGAGTACGCCAGGTCGAAGGCGCCCCGTTCGAGGACGAGCTCGTCCAGGTCGACCTGGGCGTAGGTCACCGGGCCCGACCCCGGCGTGTCGGCCCGCGCCCGGTCGAGCATGTTCGTCGAGAGGTCGAGGCCCAGGACCGACGCCGCCCCCGCGCCGGCGGCCCAGCGGGCGAACCAGCCGAACCCACAGCCCAGGTCGACCACCCGCCGGCCGGCGACGGACGGCAGCAGCGAGCGCAGCACCGGCCACTCCGGTGCCCCGTCGAGCCCGGCCACCGAGCGATCGAGGCGGGCGTAGGCGGCGAAGAACCCCGAGTCGTCGTAGATGTTCTGCGCCACCGCGCCACGGTAAGTCGCACGGCCCCGCGCCCGCGGGGTGGTATCCCGGGCCGGTGCGCATCGTGTCCCTGAACGCGTGGGGCGGGGCCGAGTACGACGCCCTGGCCGCCTGGCTCCCGGGGTGCGGGGCCGACGTCGTCTGCCTCCAGGAGGTGACGAGCACCGCCGGGCAGTCGGGCTGGACCCGCTTCGACGACGGCGAGCGGTCCCTGCCGCAGCGGGCCGACCTCTTCGCCGACACCGCCGCGCTGCTGCCCGGCCACCAGGCCTCGTTCCTGGCCAGCGACGCCGGACCGGTCGCCGACGGTGCCGGGCGGTCGCACCGGCAGGAGTTCGGGCTGGCGACGTTCGTCGATCGGCGGATCCCGCTGGTCGGCCAGGAGGCCTCGTTCGTCCACGGCGACTTCGTCGACCACCGCACCTGGGCGATCGCCGATCGGTCCCGCATCGCCCACGCCGTGCGGCTCGTCGACCGGGCCGGGGGCCGCGCCGTGGCCGTCGTCCACCTGCACGGCCTGCGCGACCCCGCCGGCAAGCACGACACCCCCGCCCGCCTGCAACAGGCCCGGCGGTTGGCCGCCCTCGTCGAGCGGATCCGCCGCCCCGACGACCTCGTGGTGGTGGCGGGCGACCTCAACCTCCTCCCGGCCAGCGAGACGTTCGCCGTCCTGGGCGAGCTCGGCCTCGTCGACCTGGTCGGCACCCGTGACACGCGCACGTCGCTCTACCGCAAGCCGATCCGCCACGCCTCCTACCTGCTGGTCTCCGACCCGAGCGCGGTCCGGGCCTTCGACGCCCCGGCCACCCCTGAGGTGTCCGACCACCGGCCTCTCGTGCTCGACGTGTGACCTCGGTGCCGTGGCAGGCTGCCCCCGTGCCGGCACAGGTGACGCAGCGATGGACGGTGGGAGCGGCGACGATCACGCGTGTGGTCGAGGCGGAGACGCCGGGCATCCCGCCCGAGCTGTTCTTCCCCGGCTTCACCGCCGCCGAGGCCCAGCAGATCCCGTGGCTGGTGCCGGACTTCGCCGCCGAGGACGGCACCATCGGCTTCGCCGTGCAGGCCTTCGTGGTCGAGGTCGCCGGCCGCACCGTCGTCGTCGACCCGTGCGTGGGCAACGGCAAGCGCCTCGGGTTCGCCTTCTGGAACGACCAGGACTGGCCCTTCTGGGACCGCTTCACCGGTGCCGGCTTCGCCGCCGAGACCGTCGACCTGGTGGTCCACACCCACCTGCACGCCGACCACATCGGCTGGGACACCCGCCGGGAGGGCGACGCCTGGGTGCCGACCTTCACCAACGCCCGCCACCTCTACACCGAGGCCGACCTGGCCCATCGGCGAGCGTCGGACACCCCCGGCGTGGAGGAGGCCTACGAGGAGTCGATCGCCCCGATCTTCGCCGCCGGGCTGGCCGACATCGTGGCCGAGGACGCCGACCTGGGCGACGGACTCCGGCTCGAGCCCTCCGGCGGGCACACCCCGGGCCACGTGTCGCTGTGGGTCGAGTCGGAGGGGGAGGTGGCGCTGATCAGCGGCGACTTCCTCCACCACCCGCTCCAGTGCGCGGTGCCCGACACGGCCGAGATCGGCGACGCCGACGTCGAGGAGGCCCGGGTCACGCGCCACCGGATGCTGGCGAAGGCGGCCACGACCGGTGCGCTGTTCGTCGGCACCCACTTCCCGACCGCGCCGGCCGGGCACGTCCGCGCCGACGGCGAGACCTTCCGCTTCCACCCCGTCTGAGCGGCCGGCGGCGGGCTCAGCGGGCCAGCAGCGACTCCAGGGCGGCGCGCGTGTCCTCCCGCTCGGCCTCGTCGCCGGCGGCGATCCCGATGCGGAGGTCGGTCGCGCCGGCCTCGGCGTAGGCGGTGAGGCCCTCGACGATGGCCTCGATCGGGCCGAGGAGTGCCAGGTCGGCGCCGCTGGCCACCCCCTCACGGTCGAGGATGGTGCGGTAGCTGGCGAAGGAGTCGTAGAGCGCCGAGCCGCGCCGCAGCTCCTCCCGGCGACCGTCGGGGTCGGGGGTGACGCCGACGACGACGAGGGCCACGATCCGCGGGCTCGGCCGGCCGGCGGCGCCCGCCGCCTCGCCCAGACGGGGAGCGATGTGGTGGGCGATGGTCCGGGGCCCGCACTGGCCGACCGTCGTCCCCGCCGTCAGCCGGCCGGCGAGGTCGAGCATCCGGGGCCCGAGGGCGGCCAGCAGGACGGGGACCGACTGGGTCGGGACGTCGAGGCTGCCGTGGGCCACGATCTCCTCACCGGCGACGGAGGCGGGCTCGCCCCGGAGCAGGGGGAGCAGGGCGGCCAGGTGCTCGGAGGCCCGGGTGAACGGCCGGGCGAAGGACTCGCCGAAGAGGCCCTCGGCCACGACTTCGTGCGAGGTGCCCACCCCCAGGGTGAAGCGGCCGTCCAACGCCTGCTGCGCCGTCAGGGCCTGCGCCGCCAGGGCCAGCGGGTGCCGACCGGTCAGGGGCACGACGGAGGTGCCCAGCTCGGCCAGCCCGGGGGCGTCGGCCGCCACCGCAGCCAGGGCGACGATGGGGTCGACGCCGAAGACCTGCGACACCCAGAAGGAGTCGAACCCGGCGGCCTCGGCCCAGCGAGCCTCCTCCCGGACCTGGTCGACGCTGGTCATGCCCGTCCCGGCGCCGTAGCCGATCCGCACCCCGAGCTCGTCCCGCACCCCGCGACGGTACCCGCGGCCCGGCGGGCGCCGTCCGGCCGGTCAGCCCGGTCGGTAGTGGCTGAGGGTGAGGCGAGCGCCGAGGGGGTCGTCCACCACCGCCAGGCGGGTCGGACCCAGATCGTGGGGCGGGTCGACCACCGTGCCGCCGGCGGCCACGACCCGCTCGACGACGGCGTCGGTGTCGTCGACGGCGAAGGTCACGACCCACGTCGGCGGGGTCTCGTCGGCGGGTGCGACCAGCCAGCCGATGGCGTCGCCGAAGCCGTCGGGCACGCCGTCGGCGGCGTGGCGCTCGGCCCGCTCGGGGTCGAGGGTGTCGAGGTGGTCGGCGTAGCCCGGGAGCTGCCACATGGTGGCGCCGAAGGCCGGGAGCGGGACGGCGCGCCACCCGAACACGGCGCCGTAGAAGGCGGCGGCTCCGTCGGGGTCGCCGGTCGCCAGGTCGCTCCAGTTCCAGGTGCCGGGGGCGTTGACCAGCTCGGCCCCGACCCGTCCGGCGGCGTCCCACAGCCCGAAGGTCGCACCCGAGGGGTCGGTGCACGCTGCCACGCGCGCCACGTCGCCCACGTCGACCGGGCCATGGCGCACCGTGCCGCCGTGGGTGGCGACGGCCGCGGCGGCGACGTCGACGTCGTCGACCGCGATCGACGTCGCCCACCGGGCCGGCCCCTCGGCCGGGGCGTCGCCGGCGACTGCGCCCAGCCCGACGACGGCCCGGCCGTCGAGCCGGGCCACCCCGTCGTCGACCTCCCACCCGAACACGGCGCCGTAGAAGGAGCGGGCGGCGGCGACGTCGGCCCCGACCAGCTCGAGCCAGCAGGGGACGCCGTGGGGGTACCGGGGGCGGGTCATGACGTCATCGTGCGCTGTTGAAGTGGACACCAACTGGCCAGTTGGTGCCGCCGATGATTCCCCGCCGACGCCGGGGTCAGTCCTCATCGCCCCAGCCGAGGAGTCGTCATGTCCCTGCCCGAGATCGTGTCGCCCGACGAGTGGCGCGCCGCCCGCATCGCCCTCCTGGAGGAGGAGAAGGCGCTGACCCGCGCCCGCGACCAGCTGAGCACCCACCGGCGCCAGATGCCCATGGTGAAGATCGAGGCCGACTACCGCTTCACCGGGCCCGACGGCGTCGAGGCCAACCTGGTCGACCTGTTCGACGGCCAGGCCCAGCTCATCGTCAGTCACTTCATGTTCGAGCCGGAGTGGACCGACGGCTGCCCGAGCTGCACCGCAGGGGCCGAGGAGATGGCCGACGGGCTGCGCGAGCACCTCGCCCGCCGCGACACGCGCCTGGTGTACGTGTCCCGGGCCCCGATCGAGAAGATCGAGGCCTACAAGGCCAAGAAGGGCTGGACCTTCCCCTGGTACTCGTCGTTCGGGAGCCGGTTCAACTACGACTTCCACGTCACCATCGACGAGTCGGTCATGCCCGGTGAGTACAACTACCGGAGCCAGGCCGACTGGGCCGAGCAGGACCCGGCGTGGGCCGGCTGGTCGGGCGAGCAACCGGGGACGAGCTGCTTCCTGCGCGTCGGCGACGACGTGTTCCACACCTACAGCGTCTACGGCCGGGGCGCCGAGTGGGTCGGCGGCGCCTACGCCTACCTCGACCTCACCGCTCTCGGCCGCCAGGAGGACTGGGAGGAGCCGGCGGGCCGCAGCGACACGCTGCGCCCCGGCGACCCGGACTTCGCCGGCTGATCTGCGCCACGATGGGGTCGTGAGTGACGACGCCTGGGCCGAGCTGGCCCCCGCGTTCGTCGACCGCCACTACGGATCGCTCCGCGGCCGCATCCGGACCCACGTCGTCGACGCCCACCTGCGCCACCACCTGGCTCCGCCGCCGGGCCGCATCGTCGACGTGGGCGGGGGCGCGGGGAACCAGAGCATCCCGCTGGCCCGGCACGGCTACGACGTCACCATCGTCGACCCGTCCCCGGCGATGCTCGAGCGCGCCGAGCAGGCGCGCGCCGGCGAGGACGAGGGGACGCGCGCCCGGGTGCACCTCGTCGAGGCCACCGGCGAGGCCGCCCCGGCGGCGGTCGACGGGGCCACCTTCGACGGGGTCCTGTGCCACGGCGTGCTCATGTACCTCGACGACCCTCGGCCCCTGGTCGCCGCGCTCTGCGCGCTGGCGGCGCCGGGCGGGCTGGTGTCGATCGTGGCCAAGAACGTCGAGGTCATGGCCGTGCTCCCCGCCCACCGCGGCCAGTGGGCGGCCGCGCTGGCGGGCTTCGACCAGGACCGGCAGGTGAACGGGCTCGGCGTCGAGACCCGGGGCGATTCGATCGCCGGCCTCGAGCGGGCGCTGGCGGGCCACGGGGTCGATCCCCTGGCCTGGTACGGCGTGCGGCTGTTCACCGACGGCTGGGTGCCCGAGCGCCAGCCGACCGATCCCGAGGACCTCGTCATCGCCGTCGAGCTGGAGGCCAGCCGGCGGGACCCGTACCGGCGGATGAGCCGCCTGTTCCACCTGGTCGGCCAGCGCCGCTGACCCGATCAGTCGTCGACGGTGCGCTGGAGCAGGACGAGGTCGAGCCAGCGGTCGAACTTTCGCCCCACCTCGGGCATCCGGCCGACCACCGTGAACCCGAGGGCCTCGTGGAAGGCGATCGACCCGACGTTCTCGCTGTCGATGGCGCCGACCATGACGTGCACACCGCGGCGGCCGGCCTCGGCGACCAGCTCCTGGAGGAGGGCCCGCCCCACGCCCCGGCCGTGCTGGTCGCCGTCGACGTGGATCGTGTGCTCGACGGTCTGGCGGTAGCCGGGGAAGCGGGCGCCGCCGCGGAACCCGGTCCAGGTGGCGTAGCCCACCACCCGGCCGTCGACCTCGGCCACCAGCACGGCGTGGCCGCCGGCCTCCTGCTGGGCCCACCACGACGCCATCTCGTCGTCGTCGGCCAGGTGGTCCCGCCAGGCCGTGGCCGTCGTCGGGATCAAGACGTTGAACAGGTGGGTGATGGCGGGCAGGTCCGGCTCCACCGCCGGCCGGACGACCACCACGCCGGTTCGCTCGCCGCGCTCGCTCATGGGACGAGGTCCTCGGCGGCGAGCACCCAGCGGGTGACGGGCTGGGGCGGGTTGAAGGGCCCCGGCGCGGTGACGTGGGTGCGCACGTAGCGGAAGCCGGCCCGCTGGAGGGTGCGGTTGGGGGCCACGTTGAAGGCGTTGGGCTCCGACAGCAGGCGGCGGAGGGCGAACAGCTCGACGAACCGCGCCGCCGACAACCGGACGAACGGCACGCCCAGGCCGCGGTGGCGGCGCCCGGCCTCGAGCAGGTGGAGGTGGAAGAAGGCCTCGTCGCCGTAGACGATCTGGCTGAGCGAGGCGAAGCCGACGATCTCGCCGTCGAGCTCCCAGGCCAGCGCCGCCGTGGCGCGCTCCTCGCGGGGGAGGGCGGCGTCGGCGGTGGAGGTGGCGACCCACTCGTCGGGCGGCGGGAGCAGGGCGCGGTCCACGCCCATCAGCTCCAGGTGCTCGTCGGACGCATCGTGGAAGTAGCGGATGCGGACGCCCATCTCCGCCGCCGCCAGCTCGCGGACCGTCAGCGTCCCGGTGGGGCCATCGGCCCGGCTCGTGTCCACCGCCCCAGTCTGGCGGGTCCGTGCGGGGCGGGGGCCCGCCTGGCAGGCTGCGCCGGTGCGGCTCGGGCGGTGGGTGTCGGCGGTGGTGCTCGGGCTGGCCGGCGCCGGCCTGGCCGCCGCCGTGGTGGTCGAGGCGACCGCCATCTGGCTGTTCGTCCGCTACCGCCCGACGGCCGACGGCGTCGACCCCGCCGGGCTGTACCCGATGGCGCGATCGACGTCGACGTGGACCGACGTCCACCAGGGCGCCCTCGTCGCCCTGGTGATGGGGGCCGTCCTCGTCCTGCTGCTCGCCCCGGCGGCCGCGGCCGAGGAGGGGAGGGGCGCGGCTCGTCCGGTGGGCGTCGGGCTGGTCGCCCTCGTCGGGGTGGTCGGCGCGGCCGTCGGAGCGCTGACCACCCGGCTGGTGCTGTGGGACCAGGTTGCCCTCCAGACGGTCACCGTCGGTACCGACCTGAGCGGCTGGCAGCTGGCGGCGTTCGACGACCGGGTCCGCTTCGTCCTCATCGACGGGGTGGAGGTCTCGCCCGGCAGCTACGCCATCGCCCTCGTCGTGCACCTCGCCGCGCCCGCCGTCGCCCTGGCCGCCCTGCTGATGGCGGCCGTCCTCGTCCGCCGCCGGCCTCCTCTGCCGGTGGCTGTCAGGATGGGGTAGGGTCCGCCGGCGCCGACCGGAGGGGTGGGCGCATGGGGGAGGATCCGATGGGACGAGCGATCGTCATCGCGTGCGTGGTGCTGCTGATGGGCGGGGTCGGGTGCAGCGATGCCGCCGACGACAGCGCCGACAGCGCCGACACCGTCGAGCCCGGCGACGGGACCGAGGTCACCGAGGCGGAGAAGCCCGAGACGACCACGACGACGCGGCCCCGGCCGACGACCACGACGTCGACCACCACCACGAC
>DATHEV010000527.1:0-2337 GCA_035318405.1 Iamia sp. | reverse complement strand
TCGCCCAGGCCCAGGCCGCCACCGACGCGTCCACCGACCACGTCGTCGTCGGGACGTGCGAGGTGCGGGTCGCCCGGCTCGGCACCGTCCTCACCGCGCCCGGCGTCGTCGGGGTGCGCGGCGCCGGCCGGGCGTACGACGGCCTGTACCGCCTCGAGTCCGTGGTGCACCGCATCGACCTGACCGCCGACGACACGTGGGACTTCACGCAGTCCCTGACGATCGCCCGGGAGGGCCTCGGCGCCATCACCGCCACCCTGGAGGCCTCGTGACCGACGTCCGGCCACCGGCCCCGCCGCCCGACGACGACGAGGGTCTCGGGCAGGCCCCGCCGCCGCTGTGGGGCAAGTACCGCGGCACCGTGATCGACAACGTCGACATCGAGGGCCTCGGCCGGCTCCTCGTCGACGTGCCCACGCTCCCCTTCATGCTCCTCAACTGGGCGTTGCCGTGCATCCCCTACGCCGGGTTCCAGGAGGGCTTCTGGGCCATCCCGCCGATCGGGGCCAACGTCTGGGTGGAGTTCGAGGGGGGCGACCCCAGCCACGTGATCTGGACCGGCTGCTTCTGGGAGCCCCTCGAAGCGCCTCTGGTCGCCGAGCTGGCGCCCGAGGATCCGGCCCTCGTCAAGGTGTTCCGCAGCGAGACGTGCACGCTCGTGCTCAACGACACACCGGCGACGGGCGGCGTCGTCCTGTCCGTCATCGACCCGTCGGTGGCCGTCCCGATCACCCTGACGATGACGACCTTGGGCCTGGAGATCGACACCGGCGTCATGAACGTGCTGGTGAACCCGGAGGAGGGCATCACCGTGACCGCGGCCGAGACGGTCGTCACGGTCACCCCCGAGGGCGTCGAGGTGACGACGCCCGTGGTCACCGTGCTCGCGCCCGAGGTGAAGGTCACCGGTGCCGTCGCCATCGTGGGCGACGTGGCGATCACCGGTGCGCTTCAGGTGAAGGGCGACACCAACCTCACCGGTGCGTTCGGCCTCCAGGGCGCGGCCACGATCGCGGGGGAGGTGACGAGCGGCCCGGCGGTCAACGTCGCCGGTACCCTCGGGGTCGCGGGCGAGGCCACCCTCGCCGGCGCGGTGGTGGCCGGGGGCGCGGTCAACGTGGGCGGCGTGCTGGCGGCCGAGGGCGACGTCAACGTCCTCGGTGGCGCTCAGATCGAGGGGAACCTGGTCGTGGTCGGGCCGATCGAGGGCATCATCACGCCCCCGGGGCTGTGAGCGGCCGGACGATCGCCTTCCCGTTGGCGGCGACGCCCGACGGGCGGACGGCGGTCACGACCGACCTCGTCGAGACGCTCGACCAGCTGATCGTCGAGCTGCTGTTCACCGCTCCGGGCGAGCGCCTCAACCGGCCCACCTTCGGCTGCGGCGTCAAGCAGCTCGTCTTCGACGCCCTCACCGACGAGCTCGTCGTCGCGACCCAGTTCCAGATCCAGTCGCAGCTCCAGCAGTGGCTGGGGACGCTCCTCCGCATCCTCTCGGTCCGCTGCGAGACCGACGAGGCCGAGGCGGTCATCACCGTCGCCTACCAGCCCCTCGGCCACGACCGGCCCCGGGTCACGGTGGTTCGGGGATGACCGTCGCCCCCCAGGCCACCGAGCTGGGCTCGGGCTGCTGGCGCGTGGACGTCGACGTGGAGGGGTACGACGACGGGGCACCCGTCGCCCTCGACCGGTTCGCCCTCGTCGGCCGCGGGTCGGACGACCCGCCCGGCCTGATCGCCGCCGCGCCCGTGCCGGGAACCCGTACGCACTGGTGTCTCCTCGTGCAGGTCCCGGCCGGCGCCGAGGCGTCGACCGTCGACGTCACCCTCGACCACGCCCTGATCGCCCGTGTCCCCCTCCGGCCGGAGGGTGCGCGCCGGCCGCCGGTCGATGCCTACGGCGACGTCGACTACACGGCCCGGGACTTCACGGCCCTCACGGCGATGCTGACCGGGCTCGTGACCGCCACGTCCGCCGCCGCCATGACGCCGGGTGGGGTGGCCAGCCCGGTGCCGCAGGCCGTCGCCCTGATCGAGGAGATCGCCTATCTGGGCGACGCCCTGTCGTACCAGCTGGACGCGGTGGCGACGGAGGCCCACCTGTCGACCGCCCGACAGCGGACGTCGGTCACCCGCCATGCCGCCGCGCTCGGCTACCCCGTCGACCAGGGTGCCAACGCCCGGGTCTGGGTGCGGTTCGAGGTCTCGGCCGGGCCGCCGGTCTCGCTGGCCGAGGGCAGCCCGGTCACGGGGGTGCTCCACCGCGATGGCGGCGACCACCTCGTGGTGTTCGAGACGATGCACGAGGTCACGCTCCACCCGGAGGAGCCCGTCCTCC
>DATHEV010000526.1:0-2007 GCA_035318405.1 Iamia sp. | reverse complement strand
ATGTTGCCCTCGGCCACGCCGACGTTGGCCGGGTAAGCCGAGAGGATCTCGTTCTGCACGGTCTGGAACCAGGGGGTGCCGAAACCGTCACGGAAGTAGCCGCCGGGCGCCGAAACGGAGATCTGCTCGGTGCCGTAGTTCGAGTAGTCGGCCTTCAGCTTGCTCGGACCGATCGAGCTGACGGCGATGGTGCCGTCGCCCTCGGAGGGCATCGAGAGGCAGGTGTTGTCGATGGTGCGGGTGTAGGCCGCCCCCTCGGGGAAGTCGGGGCTGGTCGCATCGGCGGTGGGGTTGCCCAGGTCGGTGTGCTCGTTGCCGGCGGCGCCGACGAGGGTGACGCCGTGCTGGCGGGCGTAGCGCAGGGCCCGGTTGGTGGCGGCGATGATCGTCCGCTGCTCGAGCTGGTCGTCGAGGCCGTCGGCCGGGTTGTGGCCGCAGTTGTAGAGCCACGGGTCGATGTAGAAGCTCATGTTGACCACGTCGACCCCGTTGTCGCCGGCGTAGGTCAGGGCCTGCACCACCGAGTCGAGGAAGAAGTAGCCCGAGTCCTGGCCGGCCCGCAGGTTGACGATCTCGGCGTCGGGGGCGACGCCGGCGATGCCCACGCCGTTGATCGGCGAGGCGATGGTGCCGGCCACGTGGGTGCCGTGGCCGTTCTCGTCGACGTTGGCGGCGTCCTCGCAGGAGGCGTCGGGCTCGTCCTCGCAGGGGCCGTCGACCTCGGGGATGTCGGTGGTGAAGTTGCGGCTGAGGCGCCCGTTGAAGTTGGGGGCGATGTCGGGGTGGGTGCCGTCGACGCCGGTGTCGATGATGCCGACGCGCACGCGCTCGCCGGTCTCGTAGCGGTGGGCGCCGGGGGCATGGATCATGTCCATGTCCCACTGCCGGGAGGCGAGGGGCTCCTGGCCGCCGTGGCCGTGGCCGGGCCGGGTGTTCACGCCGGCGCCGCGTCCGCCGACGTCCGTCTCGACGGCGTCGTTGCGCTGCTGGCGCTCGGCCGGGGCCTGGCCGATGGACTCGTTGGCGGCGGCACCGTCGACGGCGGCGCTCTCGGCGACCGACGTGGCGAAGGTGTCGGCCGGGGCCTCGACGGTGTAGACGCCGACGGCGCCGTTCACCGCCGTGACCTCACCTCCGGCCTCGGTGATGGCCTGGCGCACCGACGCGTCGGAGGCGCCCTCGGTGGCGAGCACGACGTACTCCTCGGTGCCGGCGGCCTGGTCGGCCTGCGCCGGGGCGGCGGTGGCGGGACTGCCGCTGGAGAGGCCGATCGTGGCCACGGCAAGGGAGGTCAGGCCCAACAGGGCCCGACCCAGGGCGGGTCGCTTCATCGCGATGTCTCCTCGTAGGGGGGTTGAGGACGTACGACGACGGTCGGTGTGTCAGACCGCCGTCCGCACGGCCACGACCCTAGGCGACATGACCACCGTCACGCGCAGGAGACGTGCAGATCGCCCCTCAGATCGAGCGGCCGGCGGCTTCCCAGTACTCGTCCTTGAGGAGGCGCTTGTAGAGCTTGCCGGTGGGGTGGCGGGGCAGCTCGGTGCGGAAGTCGACGGTGCGGGGGCACTTCACGTCGGCCAGGTGGTCCCGGCAGTACTCGATCAGCTCGTGCTCGAGGTCGAGCCCGGCCTCCTCCATCGAGACGGGCTGCACGACGGCCTTGACCTCCTCGCCGAAGTCCTCGTTGGGGACGCCGAAGACGGCCACGTCGGCCACCTTGGGGTGCATGGCCAGGACGTTCTCGGCCTCCTGCGGGTACACGTTCACCCCGCCGGTGATGATCATGTACGCCTTGCGGTCGGTCAGGTAGAGGAAGCCGTCCTCGTCGAGCCGGCCCACGTCGCCGAGGGTCGACCAGCCCTTGGCGTTGCGGGAGGCGGCGGTCTTCTCGGGGTCGTTGTGGTACTCGAACTCGCCGCCGCCGCTGAAGAAGATGGTGCCCTCCTCGCCGACCGGCAGCTCCTCGCCCTCGTCGCTGACGATGTGGATCTGCCCGACGAGGGC
>DATHEV010000525.1:0-4852 GCA_035318405.1 Iamia sp. | reverse complement strand
CAGGTAGGCCTCGGGCTCGCGGACCGCCGAGGTGTCCCGGGCCGCCAGCTTGGCGAAGGCCTCCTGCACCGCATCCTCGGCCGCGTGGCGGCTCCCCAGCAGCATCCACGCCGTGCTGAGCATCCGCGCCGCCGACGCCTGGTACAGGTCGTCGACGTCCATGCCCTCCTCCACCGCGCTCACGGGGATGAAGAGTCGCCTGACCCCCCGGAACCTTGCACCCCCGTCCTACATCTCCAGGAGCTCGGGGGTGAGGTCGGCCACGGTGGTGCAGCCGAGGAGGGCGAAGGTGCGCCGGAGGTCCTCGGCGAACCAGTCGAGGACCCGGTCGACGCCCCGCTCCCCCGCCGCGCCGAGGCCGTAGAGGTAGGCCCGGCCGGCCATGCAGCACGTCGCCCCGGCGGCCACGGCCTTGACGATGTCGCTGCCGCGGCGCACGCCGCCGTCGCAGATCACCTCGAGCCGGTCGCCGACGGCATGGGCCACCGGTGCGACCAGGTCGAAGATGGCCGGGGCGCCGTCGAGCTGGCGGCCGCCGTGGTTCGACAGGGCGATGGCCTCGACCCCGGCGTCGGCGGCGAGCACGGCGTCCTCGACCGTCTGGATGCCCTTGACGACGATGGGGCCGTCCCAGATCGAGCGCAGCCAGTCGACGTCGGCCCACGACAGGCCGGGGTCGAACTGGGTGCCGATGTAGTCCGAGAGGGTCACGGGCGAGGCCCCGTCGCCGACGTCGCGGCCGACCACGTTGGCGAAGCGGATGGGCTCGCTGCGCACGAAGGCCCAGGTCCATGCCGGGTGGATCGCCCCGTCGAGCAGGGTGCCGGGACCGATGGTCGGCGGGAGCGAGAAGCCCCGGCGGACGTCGCGCTCGCGCCGCCCGAGCACGGCCGTGTCGACGGTGAGGACGAGGGCCTCGTACTCGGCGGCGGCGCAGCGCTCGACCATCTCCCGCACCAGCCCCCGGTCCCGCCAGGCGTAGACCTGGAACCACAGGCGACCGTCCGGCGCGGCGGCGCGCACCTCCTCGATCGAACGGGTGCTGAGGGTGGAGAGGGTGTACGGCAGCCCGGCCCGCTCGGCGGCGCGGGCCACGGCCAGCTCGCCCTCGGGGTCGGCGATGCGGGTGAACCCGGTGGGCGCCAGGGCCAGCGGGTAGGTCGCCGGTCGGCCCAGGATCGAGGTGCTGATGTCGACGTCGCCGACGGCCCGCAGGACCCGGGGCCGGAACGTGGCGCGGGCGAAGGCGCCCTGGTTGGCGGCGAGGGTGCGCTCGCCCTCGGCTCCGCCGTCGATGTAGTCGAACACCCCGCCGGGCAGGCGTCGCTTGGCGATCCGGCGCAGGTCGGCCACCGACGCCGCCTTCGCCAGCCGCCGCTCGACCGGGTCCGCCTCGGGTCGCTGGAACCGGATCACCGACCGCAGGGTGGCGGGCATCTGGCGCAGCGAGGGCTTCGGGCTCACGAGGGGTCCGATCGGGGGTCGTAGCGAGTGAGGGGGACCGAGGCGGCGACGACGGCCCGGAGGTCCTCCAGCGATCCGGTGAGGGCGCCGTGGGCCCGGGCCTGGACCAGGACGTTGCCGAGGGCGGTGGCCTCGACCGGACCGGCGACGACGGGCCGGCCGCAAGCGTCGGCCGTGAGCTGGCAGAGCAAGGTGTTCTGCGACCCACCACCGACCATGTGCACGACGTCCACCGGCCGGCCGGTCAGCTCCACCGCGGCGTCGATGGTGCGGGCGTGGGCGGCGGCGAGGGAGTCGAGGATGCACCGGGCCACGGCCCCATGGTCGCCCGCGGGCGGGCCTCCTGCCGCGGCGATGCGACCCGGCATCCCGCCCCGCGGGATGAAGACGGGGTCGTCGACGTCGATCATCGGCCCACCGGGCGCGACCGCGGCGGCGGCCAGCACGGGCGCCAGAGGGACGTCGCCCCACTCCCGCAGGCACTCCTGGAGCAGCCACAGGCCGCCGACGTTGCGCAGGAAGCGGGTGCGGCCGTCGACCCCGGCCTCGTTGGAGAAGCGGGCCAACCGGGCCACCTCGGTCAGCACCGGCTCGGCCGTCTCCACCCCCACCAGCGACCACGTCCCGCTGATCACGTAGGCGAACCGGTCGGTCGTGGCCGGGACGGCGACCACCGCCGAGGCGGTGTCGTGGCTGGCCACCGAGGTGAAGACACAGGTCGTCGGGAGCTCGAAGGTGGTGGCCATCTGCGGGGGCATCGGGCCGCGCACCGTCCCGGGCTCCTCGAGTGGCGGCAGCTGCTCGGGCCGCACGCCCGCCAGGGCCAGCAGCTCGGGGTCCCACGTGCGGGTGCGGACGTCGAGCAGGCCGGTGGTGGAGGCGTTGGTGACCTCGGTGCGGGCCACGCCGGCGAGGAGGGCCGCCGGCAGGTCGGGCATCAGGACGATCCGCTCTCCGGTCCGGCCCTCCTCCCGGTCGGCGACCAGCTGGAAGAGGGTGGTGAAGGGCAGGTGCTGGAGGCCGTTGCGGGCGAACAGCTCCTCGGGCGCCATGGCGGCGTGGACCGTGGCCACGGCCGCCGCCGTGCGGTCGTCGCGGTAGGAGATGGGGTCGTCGATCGGCTCGTGCGGGACGTCGAAGAGGGCGTAGTCGACCGCCCAGGTGTCGACCCCGATCGACTCGACCGTCGGGAACGCCTGGCCGAGCCGGGGCAGGCCGAGGGCGAGGATCTCGCCCATCAGCTTGTGGAACGGCCAGCGCAGGTGGCCGTCGTGCTCGATCACGCCGTTGGCGAAGCGGTGGACGGGGTGGAGCTCGACCCGCCCGTCGGAGACCACACCGGCCATGACCCGGCCGCCGGAGGCGCCGATGTCGACGGCGCCGAACACCCGGGGGGTCACGGCGCCGGTCTAGCGGAGGAAGGCGGCGGCGACGCCGGCGTCGACGGGGACGTGGAGCCCGGTGGTGTGGCTGAACTGGTCGGACGTGAGGGCCACGACGGCGTTGGCCACGTGCTCGGGCAGGACCTCCCGCTTGAGCAGGGTGCGCTGGGCGTAGAAGGCGCCCAGCTCGTCCTCGGGCACGCCGTAGACCGCGGCCCGCTGGGCGCCCCAGCCCCCGGCGAAGATGCCGCTGCCCCGCACCACGCCGTCGGGGTTCACGCCGTTGACCTTGATGCCGTGCTCGCCCAGCTCGGCGGCCAGCAGCCGGACCTGGTGGGCCTGGTCGGCCTTGACCGCCCCGTAGGCCACGTTGGACGGGCCCGCCACGACACCGTTCTTGGAGCAGATGTAGACGATGTCGCCGCCCAGCCCCTGGGCGACCATGGCCCGGGCCGCGGCCTGCGACACGAGGAAGCTGCCCTTGGCCATCACGTCGTGCTGGAGGTCCCAGTCGGCCTCGGTGGTCTCGAGCAGTGGCTTGGAGATCGACAGCCCGGCGTTGTTGACCACCAGGTCGACGCCCCCGAAGGCCAGGCAGGCGGCGTCGACCGCGGCCTGGACCGCCGCCGCGTCGGTGACGTCGGCGGCCACGCCCACGGCCACGTCGGGACCGCCGATGTCGGCCGCGGCGGCTGCGGCTCGATCGGCGTCGAGGTCGGCGATCACCACACACGCGCCCTGCTCGGCCAGCCGGGTGGCGATGGCCTTGCCGATGCCGCTGGCGGCGCCGGTCACCAGGGCGACCCGGCCGGCGTGGGACCTCGGCTGCGGGCGGCGCCGGAGCTTGGCCTCCTCCAGCGCCCAGTACTCGATGCGGAACTTCTCGGCCTCGGAGATGGGGGCGTAGGTCGACAGCGCCTCGGCCCCCCGCATCACGTTGATGGCGTTGACGTAGAACTCGCCCGCCACCCGGGCCGTCTGCTTGTCGGCGCCGAAGGAGAACATCCCCACGCCCGGCACGAGGACGACGGCCGGGTCGGCGCCGCGCATGGCCGGCGAGTCCGGCGTGGCGTGACGCTGGTAGTAGGCGGCGTAGTCGGCCCGGTACGCCTCGTGGAGCTCGGCCAGGCGGGCGACGCACTCGTCGACCGACGCCGTCGCCGGCAGGTCGAGCACGAGCGGGCGGACCTTGGTGCGCAGGAAGTGGTCGGGGCAGCTCGTCCCCAGCGCGGCCAGGGGGAACAGCTTCGACCCGGCCAGGAAGTCGAGCACGACGTCGGTGTCGGTGAGGTGGCCGACCGTGGGGCGGTCGGTCGACGCGAGGGCCCGGATGTGGGGGGCGAGGGCGGCCGCCCTGGCCCGGCGCCGGGCCGCGGGCAGCGGGGCGCGCTCGGCGACGACCGCCCCGAAGGGCGACGGGTCGCCGTGGGCGTCGATGTGGGCCTGGGCCCCGTCGATGATGTGGCGGCTGTTGGCCTCGGCCTCGGCGCTGGTGGCGCCCCACGCGGTGATGCCGTGGCCGCCCAGGATCACGCCGATGGCCTGCGGGTTGGCGTCCCGGATGGCGGCGATGTCGAGGCCGAGCTGGAACCCGGGCCGCCGCCACGGCACCCACAGCACGGCGTCGCCGAAGATCGTCTTGGTGAGCTGCTCGCCGTCGGCCGCCGTGGCCAGGGCGATGCCGGCATCGGGGTGGAGGTGGTCGACGTGGGGGGCGTCGACCAGGCCGTGCATGGCCGTGTCGATCGAGGGTGCCGCCCCGCCCTTGCCGAAGGCGCAGTGGTCGAAGGCGGCGACCATCTCGTCCTCCCGCTCGACGCCGGGGTAGACGTCGACGAGGGCGCGCAGGCGGTCCATGCGCAGCACCGCGAGGCCCTCCTCCTTCAGCGTGCCGAGGTCTCCGCCGGAGCCCTTCACCCACAGCAGCTCGACGTCCTCGCCGGTGACGGGGTCGGTCTCGGTGCCCTTGGCGGAGGTGTTGCCGCCGGCGTAGTTGGTGTTCTTGG
>DATHEV010000524.1:0-5492 GCA_035318405.1 Iamia sp. | reverse complement strand
GCCTACGCCACCGTCGAGGCCGGGCGCCTGCCCCGCGCCCGTCGGAAGGTCCGCACCGCGCCCGTCGTCCCGGTGGCACTGGCCAACCCCCTGCCGGCCGACGCCCCGCCGCTGCCCACCTCGTGGGAGCTGCTGCGGCTGTTCAAGGACGAGAAGCACGATCCCGACCCCTTCTACGAGGCCCTCGCCCGCCGGTCGATCGCCACCTTCCGCCACCCCTTCGCCGGCCGCCGCGTCCTCGACCTGGGCTGCGGCCACGGCTACGACACGCTGGCCATGCGGGCCGCGGGGGCCGAGGTCATCGCCCTCGACATGGACCGGGCCAAGCTCCTCGCCACCGGCGAGCCGCTCGAGGGCGGTGTGCGGGGCGATGCCACCCGGCTGCCCTTCGCCGACGGCACCTTCGACGGCGTCTACTGCTCGAACCTGCTGGAGCACACGCCCGAGACCCCGCCGGTGTTCGACGAGATCGAGCGGGTGCTGCGCCCCGGCGGCTGGGCCTGGGTGAGCTGGACCAACTGGTACTCGCCGTGGGGCGGCCACGAGATCGTGCCCCTGCACTTCCTCGGCCCCGACCGAGGTCTCGAGCTGTGGCGCCGGCTGTTCGGCGAGCCCCGCGTCAACGTGCCCTACGTCGAGCTGTGGCCCACCTACATCGGCCGCATCCTGGCCGACGTCCGCCAGCGTCCGGGGCTCCGCCTGGTCGACGCCACGCCCCGCTACTGGAGCGGGCAGCGCTGGATCCTGAAGGTGCCGGGCGTGCGCGAGGTCGCCACGTGGAACTGCGTGCTCGAGCTCGAGCGGACCTCGCGCCCGTGACCGAGCGAACCTGATGGCGGAGACCCGCTTCGCCCACGACCTCGACGGCCTCGACCCGTCCGAGCCCTTCACCCGCCGCTCGGCGGCCTACACCGGTCGCCGCCTGCTGCGCCGGGCCCGTCGCCTCCTGGGCGACCACCCGGCCCTGCTGCCGGTCGTGCTCCGGGGCACGCCGGGCAGCGCCAAGCGGGCCATCACGGCCGACACCGAGGCCGTCATCGAGGGCTTCCCCCGGTCGGGCAACACCTTCGCCTACTTCGCCCTCCAGGACGCCAACGGCGGCCCGATGCCGGTGTCGAGCCACGTCCACGTGCCGGCCCAGGTGCGGCGGGCGGTGGCCCTGGGCAAGCCGACGCTGTTCGTGGTGCGCGAGCCGGTGGCCTGCCTGGCCAGCCTGCTCACCGCCGCCCCACACGTGCGGATCAAGCCCGCCTACGAGGAGTACATCCACCACCACCGGGAGGTGCTCCCCCTCGTGGACGACCTGGTGATCGGGACCTTCGAGCAGATCACCACCGACTTCGGCCTCGTCGTCGACGCCCTCAACGCCCGCTTCGGCACCTCCTTCGCCCGGTTCGAGCAGACGCCGGAGAACGTCGACCGGGTCTTCGCCCGCATCGACGCCCACTACGAGGAGCTCTACGGCGACCGGGCCAGCGAGCGGGTCGTGCCCCGCCCGTCGCCGGCCCGCAAGGCCGAGAAGGCGTGGCTGACGGCGCAGCTCACCTCACCCCGCCACGCCGGCCTGCTGGCCGAGGCGCGCCAGGTCTACGCCGCGCTGGTGGAGCGGACGCCCGGTCCCTGACGCCGGCGGCGGCCGATCACCAGCACGAGACAGGTGGTCACGCCGATGACGCTGATCCACGACGCCACCCGGTAGCGCCGGGCCGGGCGCAGCTCCATGACCACGTCGAGGTCGGTGCCGGCCGGGAGCTCCCAGCCGCTCTGGCCGTCGTAGAGCCCGGCCGGGCCCAGCGACTCGCCGTCGACGGTGGCCACCCAGCGGACGTCGTAGCTCTGGCCGCTGAGCACCACGCCGCCGTCGGGGGCGTCGACGGTGAGCCGCATGCGGTCGGGGGTCTCCTCGCGCACGGCCACGTCGCCGGCGTCGACGGGCCGGGCGCCCCCGGCGTCGTTCGGAGCGGCGTCCTCGCCGTCGATGCGCACGCTGGCGAGAGAGGACCCGGCCCGGGTCTCGACCTCGTGCCACCCGGCATCGAGGGTGGGGAAGGCGGGGTCGCACGAGCGCAGCCGGACCGGTGCCCCGACCTCGATCTCGGCCTGGTCGTCGCTGAGCGTGAGACCCAGCGGCTCGCCGTCGATGCGCAGGATCTCGTCGTTGCACACACCGTCCACGAGGGTGCCGAGGAGGTCGGCGGCGGCCGGGTCGGCCGGGCGGACCGTGGCCGTCACGGAGGCCTCGACGGCGTGCGGCAGGCGGACCCGCCGGCGCAGCACGGGCTCGACCGGGAACGGCGCCTCGGGCTGGTCCGGGGCCATCAGCACCGAGACCGGGGCCGCCTCCAGGGCGGCGGCCAGCCGCTCGTCGCCCTCGGCCCGACGGGCCAGGTCGTCGGGCAGGGTGATCCACTCCCGCAGGTCGAGCGGGCCATCGGCGCCGTCGAGCTCGACCTCGCGGATGCCGACGGGGCGGTCGGCACCGTCGCTCACGCCGGTGACCTCGATCTCGACCCAGTCGCTGGGTCCCGTCTCGACGTCGACCTCGGTGCCGCCCTCGCCGACGTCGAGCGTGGTCTCGGTGCCGTCGCTGGTGCGCACCACCACCTCGGTGAGGCGGCGCGCCGACCGCGGCGCGTCGAGCGGCTCGATCCGCACCCGCGTGAGGGCCTGCGGGTCGCGGAGCGCGACCCGGAGCCGGATCCCCTCCTGGTCGGCGGTCTCGACCGTCTGCCACCAGGTGGCGGGGTTGGCGTCGAAGGCGGCCGCCGGCCGGGTCCAGGACTGGGCGCCCCGCCCACCACGAGGAGCGCCGTCGGACGTGATGCGGGTGGCGTCGCGGTACCAGGCGACCGTCTGGCTGCCGGGGGCGTCGTAGGGGGCGTCGGCCTCGCGATCGAGATCCTCGCCGGCGGCGAGGGTCCAGCTCTCCCCGCGCACCAGGGCGTTGACCACCGTGACCCGGCGACGGTTGGTGTCGGACAGGACGAGCCGGCCGTCGTCGTCCAGGGCGGCCGCCGCCTCGTCGGCGTCGAGGGCGCCCGAGAACCGGACGGGCCCGGTCGACCCCAGGTCGCCGTCGGCACCGAGCGCCACCATGGCGTCGCCGCTGCCGCTGACCACCAGCTGGCCGTCGGCCGGGGCGACCCGGGGGCCCAGGTCGCCGGGGTCGGTGACGGCGAAGAGCTCGAGCGGCTGTCGAGACCCGGTGTTGCCGCCCTCGGGCGTCGCCGTCACCGTCACCGGCAGGTCCCCGAAGGCCCCGACCAGGTCGAGCCCCGGGTCGGCCCGGAGCTGGGCCATGGCATCGGGCGCCAGGGTGCGGGTGGCCTCGGCGTCGACGTCGTTGCGGAGCAGGACGTGGTCGATCCCCAGCCGGCGCAGCACCGCGGCCACCGCGCCCGGGCGGTGGCGGGCGTCGCCCGCGGCCTGCGACACGGCCGCCAGCACGTCGGCCGCCTCGGGCCCGCTGAGGGGCACCGCGGTGTCGACGGCGTGGGGCCGGGTGATGAGCGAGTCGAGGATGTCGTCGCCGACCCAGCCCCAGTCGTAGACGGTGCGGGTCGACGCCGGGAGCACCAGCAGCCGGCCCCGCCCGGGGAGCTGGTTGATCGTGCGGGCCGCGTCCCGCCAGTAGTCCGGCACCGGCCCGCTGGTCCGGCTGGCGTCGTAGAGGTCGCCCGTCCAGGCCGGCAGCCCGGCGACCACCACGACCACGACGGCGACGGCGCCGACCAGGACCCGCCCCTGGCCCCGGCGGCCGGCGCGCCGCGCCAGCGCCTCGACGGCGAGAGCCGAGAGCACGGCGACGCCCAGGACCAGGCCGGCGCCGGCCTTGTAGGTCGTGCGGAAGCCCGAGGTGGCGGCGCTGGCGTCGAGCACGCGGAGCATGACCCGGCCCAGCGGGACCTTGTCGCCGACCGGGTGGATGCCCACCATCACGGCGGCGGACACGACGGCGGTGAGGCCGAAGAGGACCCGGCCCCGGACCTCCCGCAGCGCCAGGGCGGCGAGCGCCACCACCGCGGGCACGAAGGTGACGAGGGCGATGGTGGGATCGGTGAAGTAGTCGGCCGTCTGGGGCCGGGCCAGCACGTCGGTGCGGAAGTAGGACAGCCAGAAGCCCAGGCCCCGCCAGGTCTCCGACCACGACGACGCCACGCCCACCGTCTCGGGCGACTCCGTGGTGCTGACGCGCTGGGCGAACACCGCCGACGCCGTGGCCGTCTTCCAGAGGGCGGCGGCCGAGACCACGACGGTCAGCCCCGCGGCCCGCGCCAGCCAACCCAGCGCGGCGCCGACGCCCCGGCCCCGGCGGTGGGCGGCCCACACGGCGACGATGGGGATCCCGACCAGCGAGAGGACGACGCCGGGGTAGTCGGCGTTGCCCAGCCCGCCGACGATGAGGGCGGCGGCGGCGGCCCACCGCCACGGGCGGGTGCTGCCGCTGCCCCGGAGGGCGCACAGCACGACCCACGGCGCCACCGCGTAGGCGGCGAACAGGTTGGCGGGGGTGAGGAAGGTGATGGCGTAGGGCCCGAAGCCGTAGAGCAGCCCGGCGAGGAGCGGCGCCAGCCCGCCCGCCCCGACCGGTGCATCGCCACCCCCGGCCGAACTCGGTGGAGTCGGTGACCGGTTCTGGTCGTCTACCCCACCGAGTTCGTGGAGGGGGGTGTCGGCATCGCTGCCGCCACGCCGGACGTGGCGGAGGACGGCGGCGGCCCCGGCGGCGGCCACCACCAGGAGGAGGCCGTGGAAGATCCGCTGCGCCGCCACCTCGGGCACGCCCAGGCCCCGGAGGGCGGCCAGCGGCCCGATCTGGAGCGGCCACAGGTCCTCGCGAGGGCGACCCAGGCCTCGCGTCGGGTCCCACAGCCACAGGGTGCGGACCAGGCGGTGACCGGGCGCCAGGTACTGGTCGACCCGGTTCTCGCCCACGTAGCGGCCCGGTGCGCTGGTGGTGACCGCCACCGCGGCGAGGACGGCGAACAGCCCGACGAGCGCGACCGGCCGCTGGGCGGCCGCGATGACCCGATCGACCAGGACCACCCGGCGGGGGGCGGCGTCGGGCTCGGCGTCCGGGGCGGGAGCGGGGGCCGTGTCGGTGGCGGTCACCGGTGCGCGACCCGGTTGGCCAGCGCCAGCACCGGGCGCTCGACCACCACCCAGCTGAGGTGGGCCACGGCCAGGCTGATCGTGGCCACGATCACGAAGCGCACCGGCGCGGAGGCCGGCACCCGGTCATCGGCCACCCACTCGTTGACCACCGACAGGATCGGGGTGTGCCACAGGTAGAGGCCGTAGGAGATCTGTCCCAGCCACCGGGCCGGAGCCGAGGCCAGCGCCTGGCGCACCGGGCCGGCGGTCTGGTCGCCGATGACCAGCGGGAGCAGGCAGAGCGCTCCGGTCAGGCCGTTGCCCACGAAGATGATCACCTGCTCGCGCGGGTTCTGCGGGTAGCCCTGGATCGGCAGCGGCACCAACGTCGTCAGCCA
>DATHEV010000523.1:0-2600 GCA_035318405.1 Iamia sp. | reverse complement strand
CGAAGCGCTACGGCCTCCCCTGACCGGCCCGGTTCCGCACGCTGGCACGGTCAGTCACCCCAGCCGCGCGGCGCGGGTCAGGAGGTGGCGCCTCTCGGGTTCGCTGGTGGTGCGTCGGGCCGCCTCTTGGTAGCCGGCGCGCGCCGCGTCGTGGTCGCCGGCCATCTCCAGCAGGTGGGCCCGCACGGACACGAGGTGGTGGGAGGCGGAGATGCGCTCGTCGGCCGAGAGGGTGTCGAGCAGGGCCAGCCCGGCCGCGGGGCCTTGCACCTTGGCCACCGCCACCGCCCGGTTGAGCGTCACCGTCGGGTTGGGTGCCACGCGCTCCAGGACCGTGTAGAGGGCCAGAATCTGCGGCCAGTCGGTGACTTCGGCGGTGGGCGCCTCGTCGTGGACGGCGGCGATGGCGGCCTGGAGCTGGTACGGGCCGATCGGGCCCCTCGACAGGGTGTCGGTCACGAGGGCCACGCCCTCGGCGATGGCTGTGGTGTTCCAGAGCTTCCGGTCCTGCTCGCTCAACGGCACCAGCGACCCGTCCGGGGCCGTGCGCGCCTGGCGGCGGGCGTCGGTCAGCAGCAGCAGGCTCAGGAGCCCGGCCACCTCGCCGTCGCCCGGGACCAGCCGATGGAGCTCGCGGGCCAGCCGGATGGCCTCGGCCGTCAGCTCGGCCCGCACCAGCTGCGCCCCCGACGTGGCCGTGTAGCCCTCGTTGAAGACGAGGTAGACCACATGAAGCACGACGCCGAGCCGCTCCGCCTGCTCAGCCAGCGGCGGCAGGTCGAAGCTGGCTCCGGCCGCCTTGATGCGTTGCTTCGCCCGGCTGATGCGCTGCGCCATGGTCGCCTCGGGCACGAGGAAGGCCCGGGCGATCTCGGCGGTCGACAGGCCGCCGACGGCCCGCAGGGTCAGCGCGACCTGCGACGGGGGCGTCAGCGCCGGGTGGCAGCACAGGAACAGCAGCGTGAGGGTGTCGTCGCCGGTCGGGCCACGGGCTTCGAGGTCGGGGTACACCTCGCCACCGGCGGGCGGGGGCGGAGTGCGGATGGCATCGGCCTCCTCCCGCCGGCGGCGGGCGGCGTCGCTGCGCAGCTGGTCGGCGAGGCGACGCGACGCCACCGTCACCAACCACCCTCGGGGATTCTCCGGCCACCCCTGCACCGGCCACTGGGCCGTGGCCGCCACCAGCGCCTCCTGGACGGCGTCCTCGCAGGCGTCGAAGTGGCCGTAGCGGCGCACCAGCGCACCAAGCACCTCCGGGACCAGCCGCCGGACGGCCCGCCAGTCGGTCACGGCTCGACGTTGGCCTCGTGCATGAGTGGCCGGACCTCGACACCCCAGTAGCGCGCCGAGGGGTTGCGGGCCGCGATCTCCAGGGCCCGTTCCAGGCTGTCGCAGTCGAGGATCGTGAAGCTGCCCAGGTACTCCTTGGCCTCGGCGAAGGGGCCGTCGGTCACCACCGGCGTCCCGCCGGTGACCCGGACCATCTTGGCGTTCACCTGGTCGGCCACGCCATAGGCGCCGACCAGCTCACCCGACTCGAACAGCTCCTGGTTGAGGGCATCGGTCTCGCGGATGATCTCGGCGAAGGTCTCCGCACCCACCGAGCTGAAGGCTTCCTCGTTGCCGTAGATCAGCAGCATGTACTTCACAGCTCGCTCCTCTCTCACTGCTTTGGCTGGGCAGGCCCGACCAGGTCCCCACTGGCGCCGCGATCGTCCAGCACCAGCTTCGACCGCCCGGTGACGGTGTAGCGAATGTGGGTGACCTCGGGCGCCTCGACGACCCGGGTCGGGACCAGCTCGATGCCGTCGTCGGCGCCGAGGCCGAGGCTGGGGTCGAACAGGCGCTGGCCGTCGCCCAGCAGCACCGGGGCGATGTGCAACTCAAGCTGGTCGAGCAGCCCGGCGGTCAGCGCCTGGCGCAGGAGCTCCCCGCCGCCGGCCACCGCCACGTCCTTGCTGCCGGCGGCGTCCCGGGCCAGCTCGATGGCCCGCTCGAGTCCTTCGGTGACAAAGGTGAAGGAGGTGCCACCCTGGCGTTCGAGCACGTTCCGGGAACGGTGGGTGACGACGAACACCGGGGCGTGGAACGGCGGCTCCTCGCCCCAGGGGACCTCGCCGGCGTCGAACATGCGCCGGCCCATGACATAGGCACCGGCCGCCGCGAACGTCTCCCCGATGATCTCCGAGTTGATCGACTGCTCGCCGCCGGCGAAGCCCTGCCGTTCGCGCCAGGCCATGGCGTCGACGGCCCAGCGGGTGACCCGGAAGAAACCGGGCGCTTCGGGGCCCCGCATCCAGCCACTCATGTCCTTGGGGCCCCGCGTGTCCCGCGGTCCGGTGTAGAAGCCGTCGAGGGACACCGACATCTGGGCGGTCACCTTGGTCATCGTTCGTGCTCCTCTCGTGTTGGCGGCCCCTTGGCCGCCGGTGACCATGAGTCGGAGCCGACCGCCCGTTCTCGACACGCGCCGACGAGAAATCCGAGGAGAAGTCCCGCCTCGGATGCTGGAGAGGTCCCCTACAGGCCGAAGGCGGTCCGGAAAGCCGCTGCCGAAACAGCAGACACGAGCAGCCGACCGGTCTGCGCTTCCATAGAGT
>DATHEV010000522.1:0-2182 GCA_035318405.1 Iamia sp. | reverse complement strand
TTGCAGATGCTCGGGCTGTTCGCGGTGACCTTCGTCGTGCCCGTGTCCTACGTGGTCCAGGGCGACGACGCCTCCGCCGCCGGTCTGGTCACGTCGGTGCTGCCGGTGTGCATGCTCCTCGGCGCTCTGGTGGCGGGACGGATGGCCGACCGGTTCGGGCTGGCCGTGCTGGCCCGGGCCGGCGGCGTCTCGATCGTGGCCGGCGCGGTGGTCATCGGCGTCATGGCACCGGCCCGACCCGGTGTGGTGGCCGGGCTGGTGATCGTGGGCTCCGGCATCAGCCTGATCCAGGCGCCGGCGGCCGCGGCCGTGACCCTCACCGCTCCGCCGGGCCAGGACGGCCTGGCGGCCGGGGTGTTCAACACGGCCCGGTTCCTGGTCGGGGGGATCGGCGCCACCGCCGCCGCCATCGCCTTCGAGCGGGCCAGCGGGGCGGGCGAGGGCCGCACCGGGGTGACGACCGACGCCGCCGTCGCCGGCCTCCGCGCCGGCCTGGGCGTCGCCGTGGTGGCCGGTCTGGCCATCGTGGCCGTGGCCACGACCCTCCGCATCCGCCCCCCGACCGCCCGCGCGGCCACCGTCGAGGCTCCCCAGCCCCTCGCCACCGCCACCGACTGAGCGCGCGTCCCGGATCACCCCGAACTTTGGACGAACTCCGCCGCATGTGGCGTGGTTTCGTCCAAAGTTCGGCGGGGGCCGTCGTGGCTGGCAGGCCTGTGACCAGGGGCTCACCCGGACGGGTGTCACGTCGTCCGGACATCGGGCGTGTCCCGGGTGTTTCCGGTCCGTAAAAGCCGGTGTGACCTCTGGCGCGCGTCCTGGCGACAAGATACTGTATACGAAAGCCGACCAGCCGGAACCCTTGCCCATGCGCCCCAGCCGATCCGATCACGAGACGCAGCAGCCCAGCGGGCAGCGCGCCGTCGGGCGGCGCATGCAGGATCGGGGTGACGGCGCCCCGCAGCGGGCAGCCATCGCTTCACCGCACCGTAGCGACATCCGGTGGCACCGCGCCGATCGCGCCAAGCGCGCCCATCGCGCCGGCGGACCGGGGCCGGGGCCGGGAGTGCGAAGGGGTGCGCCGCTAGGCGGTGCGGGCGACGCCGAGGGGCGTCGTGGCCGGCCCGACGGTGACACCGTCGCCGGTGGCCGCCGTCGCCCCCGCCGCCTCGATGCGGGCGGTGGCGAACGCCTCGAAGGCGTTGCGGATGTGCTCCTCGATCCGCTGGGCGGCGAGCACGCCGTCCCGGGAGGCGATCGCGTCGCGGATGCCCTGGTGCTCGCCCCAGCTGACGGCGGCCCGGGTGGCGGTGTTGCTGGTGAAGACCATCTCGGTGCGCTGGCGCAGCGGGGCCATGGCGATGGAGGCGTACGGGTTTTTCGACGCCGCCTCGATGGCCAGATGGAACTCGCGGTGCATCTCCGAGGCCCGCACGGCGTCGCCGGACTCGGAGGCGACCCGGCCCTCGCGGATGCAGGTGTCGAGCCGATCGATGTCGCTGGTGTCGTGACGCTCGGCGGCGGCCTGGACGACCCAGCGGTCGATGACCTGACGCATCTCCTGGAGCTGGGCCATGTCGTCGAGGTCGACGACGGTCACGTAGGCGCCCCGACGGGGGACGACCTCGACGAGGCCGGTGGCCTCGAGCGAGCGGATGGCCTCCCGGACCGGGTTGCGGGACACGCCCAGCTGCTCGGCCAGGCGATCCTCGACCAGGCGCTCGCCGGCGGCGATCTCGCCGTCGGTGATCATGCGGCGGATCTCGTCGGTCACGACTTCGCGGAGCGGGCGGTGCTGCAGCGGTGTGGCCATGGCGGATCTCGGACTCGACGTCACGCCCTGCCCCCGGGGCAGGCCGGCCGGCGGACCACCGGCGACCCGCATGGTACCGCGGGTCGCCGCCCCCGAACCTCATCTCGCGTTCTGTATACGTCCGCCCGCTCCGGGCAATCGATCCCACCCCTCCCAGGAGGCCCCGCATGAGCACCCATCCCCGTTCGAGGTGGCGCCAAGCCCTCGTGCTCGGTACCGCCCTCTCCCTCGCGACCGCCCTGGCGGCCTGCGGGGGAGACGACGACCCGACCTCCACCGATGGTGGGGGCGGGGGCGGAGATGACGGCTTCGTCATCGCCATCGCCGACGAGCCCTCGACCCTGGACCCCCAGGCCACCGAGGACGGCA
>DATHEV010000521.1:0-7398 GCA_035318405.1 Iamia sp. | reverse complement strand
CAGGCCGCCGGCGGCATGTGGTCGCCGTCGACGACGAGGATCGTGAACCGGGCGCCGGGGTGGTGGTCGACGAAGGAGCGGGCCGCCAGCCGGGCGTCGGCCAGGTAGCTCCGCGTGGCGACGGTGCAGCCACCGACGGAGGTCATCGGCACCGCGGACCACGTGGTGCCAGGCACCACGTGGTCCGATCCGCGGGCTGGCTCACGTCCCGCCCTGGTCGCGCAGGAAGCGCTCGAGCTCGGCGGCCAGCTCGTCGCCCGACGGGATCTCGCCCTCGGACGGGGACTCGTCGGCGTCGGCCTCCAGGGCCCGGAGCATGGCCGTGTGCTCGTCGTTGCGGGCGATGGCGGCGTCGAGGCGCTCGTCGGTCTCGACCGCCTCGTCGACCAGCCCGCCCCGGGGGAGCCGCAGGCCGGACACCGTCTCCAGGTTCTCGAGCAACGAGACGCTGCCGGCGGGGTAGGGGCCGCCGCTGGCGTAGTGGGGGATCTGGGCCCACAGGGTGAGCGAGTCCATGCCCCGGTCGGCGGCGAACCGCTCGACGACGGCCTGGGCCCCGGCGGGGACGTCGAGGCTGCCGCGGAGGTAGGGCCAGCGGCCGGCCAGCTCCTCGGTGCCGGCCGTGATCGACAGCCGGATGGGGCGGGTGTGGGGCACCGTCGCCGGGTAGGCGCCGAGGCCGACCACCATCTCGCAGCCGAGGTCCGAGGCCAGCCCGACGACGGCGTGCCCGAAGGCCCGCCACGAGTGGTCGGGCTCGGGGCCGGCCAGGACCATCAGGTCGCGACCGTCGAGGTCCTGGGCCGCCAGCACCTCGATGCTGGGCCAGCTCATCTCCTCGGACACCCCGGCCACGAGGTGGAGGACGGGCCGGCGGGCGCGGTGGTCGAGCAGCTCGTCGGCGTCGAAGGAGGCGACCGTCTCGGTGTCGAGCTCGGTGAGGAGCGTCGACGCCGCCCCGCTGGCGGCCATGCCGGCGTCGATCCAGCCCTCGAGGGCGACGACGAGGACGGGGCGCTCGAGCGGGCGGTGGGCCCGCTGCTCGTAGGTGGCGGCCACGTCAGCCGGTCCTGTTCATGCGTTCGACGGTGGCGGCGGCGGCGTCGGCGAGCATCTCGACCTGCTTGGCGAACAGCTCCCAGGTGCTGTCGGTCTGGCCCATGGCGCCGCCGCGGTAGCGGGCGTAGACGCCTTCGAGGATGCAGGCCAGCTTCCAGTACCCGAAGGCGACGTAGAAGTCGATCTGGCTGACGTCGCGCCCGGAGGCGGCGGCGTAGCGGTCGATCATGGCCGAGGCCGGGGGGAAGCCCTCGGCGCGGGTGGCGGAGCCGGGCAGGGCCGAGAACCCGGTGCTGTCCTCGCCCCAGTAGACGACGAGCAGGCCCAGGTCGGCGAGCGGGTCGCCGAGGGTGCAGATCTCCCAGTCGAGCACCGCGGCGACGTCGCCATCATCGGTGAGCAGGCAGTTGTCGAGGCGGTAGTCGCCGTGGACGATCGCTGGCGACCCCTGCTCGGGGATGGCGGCGAGCAGGGCGTCGTGGACGGTGTCGACGGCGGGGATCTCGCGGGACTTGGACTTGTGCCACTGGCCGTACCAGCGCTTGAGCTGGCGGGCGATGTAGGCCTCGCGGCGGCCGAGGTCGCCGAGGCCGACGGCGTCGACGTCGACGGCGTGGATGCGGGCCATCACATCGACGATCTGCTCGCCGGCGTGGGCGCGGGCCTGGAGGCTCAACCCGGCGGCTTCGGCCTCGCCCCGGATGACGTGGCCGGCGACGAAGTCCATGACGTAGAAGGGGGCGCCGTTGATCGAGTCGTCGAGGCTGGCGCCGACGAGGGGAGCGACGGGTACATCGGTGGGGGCCAGGGCGGCGATGATGCGGCTCTCGCGGCCCATGTCGTGGGCGGTGGCGAGGACCTGGCCGAGGGGCGGGCGGCGTAGGACCCAGTGCAGCCCGGTGTCGTCGGAGACCCGGTAGGTGAGGTTGGACTGGCCCCCGGCGATGCGCTCGAAGCGCAACGGCCCCTGCACCTCGACCCGCTCGGACAGCCAGGCCGTGATCGCAGCCGTGTCGATCCCCTGGGGCACCTCGTCCGTCATCGGTGGCGGCCCTTCTGCGTCGTGTGGCTCAGAACAGTGCGCAACGGCCGCCACCGATGACTGACGGCGGCTCCGCAAGCTCCGCCGCCGAAGACACAGCTGTGCTGTCGGACTCGCTCGCTGCGCTCGCTCATCGTCCCGACCGTACCGGCTGGGGCCAGGGGACCCACGACGTCTCCACCGGCCGGCCGAACCGCCACACGGTGCCTGGCACCTCCTGGCGGAACCGCCACACGGTGCCTGGCACCTTGTGGCGGTTGAGGCCCGGTAGGTCAGCGGCGGCGGGCGCTCACCCGGTCGGCGGACCAGGTGACGGCGAGGTCGAGGCCGAAGGACTCCGACAGGGGGGCGTCGGCGACGACGTCCCGGATCGGCCCGGCCGCCACCACACCCCCGTCCCGCAGCAGGAGGGCGTGGGTGTAGCCCGGTGGGATCTCCTCGGGGTGATGGGTCACCAGCACCGTGGCGGGCGCCGAGGGGTCGACGGCCAGCACGCCGAGCCGGTCCACGAGGTCCTCGCGGGCCCCGAGGTCGAGGCCGGCGGCGGGCTCGTCGAGCAGGAGGAGGGCCGGCGTGCCGGCGAGGGCGCGGGCCAGCAGGACCCGCTGGCGCTCGCCCGACGACAGGGTGCCGAACGCCCGCCCCGCCAGGTGGGCGGCGCCGACCCGCTCCATCTCCACCCGGGCGGCGTCCCGGTCGGCGTCGGTCCACGGGTGCCACCACGCCTCGAGGGCGGCCCGCCGGCCCGTCATCACCACGTCGAGGGCGTCGACGTCGGCCCGCAGCGAGTCGGACAGTGCCGCGCTGGTGAAGCCGATCCGCGCCCGCAGGGTGCGGATGTCGGTCCGCCCCGAGGTCTCGCCGGCCACCGCGACCGTGCCCCGCGTCGGGCGCAGCCACAGCCCGGCGACCCGCAGGAGCGTCGTCTTGCCGCTGCCGTTCGGGCCGAGCAGGACCCAGCGCTCGCCGGCGCCGGCCGTCCAGGTCACGCCGTCGAGCAGGGGCCGCCCGCTGCGGACCACGGCGACGTCGGTGATGGCGAGCGGGGCGGGCATCAGTCGAAGGGCGCGGACGGGACGGCACCGATCACGAACCGGTGGCGGCGTCCGGCCCGCAGGTCGGGCAGGTACCAGCGCGCCACGTAGCGGTGGCGGGTGGGATCGCCCTCGTCGGGCCCGATGGCCAGGACGGCGAGGTCCCAGCCCTGGTCGTCGGCGGCCGGACCCCACGGCCCGTCGTCGTCCTGGGCCTCGACGCGGGCCATCGGCTCGTGCCAGGTCAGGTCGCCGGGCGGCGGACCGCTCCAGTCGATCTCCCAGAAGGCGTCGACCCGGGCGGTCGTGTCGGTGAACCGGGCCGGGCCGTCGACGGCGACGGCAGTGGTCGCCCCGGTGGCCGCCGGCAGGTAGCGGGTGACGCGCAGGTCGAAGGCCCGCTCGGGACGGACGTCGGCCACCACGGCGTCGGGCGCTGACGCCAGCTCGGCCGCCAACCGGCCGGCGTGGGCGGCGAGGAAGGGGAGCGTCAGGGGCCCGTAGAGGGTGTGGCCGCCCTCGTAGTGCTGGAGGGCGTACTCGTCGGGGGTGGCGACGTAGCCCGAGTACTCGTTGGCCACGGAGGAGACGACGACATCGGTGACGCCCTCGGCGGCCAGCGCGGGGCGGACGGCGTCGGCGATGACCCGACCCGACCCGACGGTGACCTCGAACGGGATGCCGACGAGGGCGGCCGGGCCCAGCCGCAGGACCTGGATGGGCAGCACCCGGGGGAACACCTTCTTGGGCAGGACCACGGGCTGGAGCCAGCGGCTGCCGATGACCCACTTGGCGCCCTGCGGCCCGTCGGCGCCCCAGCGCTTGGGCGTGCCCGCCTTGAACGGCGGGATGCGGTGGACCACCGGCGTCGTGTTCTCGAAGGCCCCGGCCACCAGGCTGGCGCCGACGGCGGGCCGGTCGGGGAGGGTCGTGCCGGCCACGGTCCGGTCCCGGTCGAGGTCGACCTCGCGCAGGGCCGCGCCGAGGGTGACCTCGGCGGTGAGGTCGGGGGCGAGGGCGGCGTGGAGGTCGGCGGCGGCGGCCCCGATCGCCCGGCCGACGCGGCGGGCCTCGACGTGGCCGGCCATCCCCGGGCGCAGGGCGGGAGCCACGTCGGCGTGGGTGCCCTCGACGGCGCCGACGACGGGCCGCGTGCCGGTGGCGGCGGCGATCCGGTCGCCGGCCTCGCCCACGAGGTAGGCCCACAGGTCGGCGTTGTACTCGGGAGCGTGGACGCCGATGCCGGTGCCGTGGACCGAGAAGACGATCAGCGCCCCGAGGGGGGCGGCCTCGGTGTCGACGCGGACGAGCCGGAGCCGGGGGTCGACGTTGACGTAGCGCCGGTGGGGATCGGTGCGGCGGTCGGCCACCTCGGGGTTGCGGACGTGGGGGTCGACCGACCGGTTGCGGGTCAGGCCCCAGACGTCGGCCGACCCCACGGCCAGGCGGGCCGGCGCTCTCGTGGCCACGGCCTGCTCCACGCCGCCGGCGATCCGCTCGACGAGGAACGACGTCCACGCCGGGTCGAACCCGCTGCGGTTCGAGGCGAAGCGGTTGTAGAAGTCGGTGCCGAGGAACTGCCCGGGACCGGCGTGGGTGTGGGTCGCCCCGATCATCAGCCCGGCGAGGGGGACGTCGGTGGTCCCGGCCACCGCCCGGGCCACGAGGTGCTGGACCACGGCCGACCCGCCCAGCAGGTCGCAGGCCACCACGGCCAGCGAGACCCGCCCGGCCCGCAGGTGGAGGACCCGGGCCCGAAGGCGGGTGCGGAAGCCGGCGCCGTCGTGGGCGTTGGCCGAGTAGCCGGCCTTGGGGAGCCCGGGCGGCGGCGTGATGTCGACCTCGGCCACGCCGGCCAGCAGCCCGTCGACGGGGTCGAGCCGGGGCGGCGCCGGCGGGCGCACCGAGAACCGGGCCCGCTTGGCGGTCCCGTCGACGAACGGGGCGAGCAGGTCGTCGGCGGTCACGCCCCGGAGTCTGGCGCCCCGCCCACCGCCCGCCGGAAACCGACCCCCCCGCCGAACTCGGTGGGGTAGGTGCCCGAAACCGGGCGTCTACCCCACCGAGTTCGGGTCGGTGGGCGGGGTGCGTCGGGACGGACCGCTCCCAATAGGGTGCCGACCATGCGCATCGGAGTGCTGGGGGCCACGGGCCCGGCCGGCAGGGGGCTCGCCGTCAGGCTGGCCTCGGTCGGCTACGAGGTCGTCATCGGATCCCGCTCGAGGTACCGGGCCATGGAGGTCGTCGACGGCCTCCACGAGAAGTGGCCCGACCGGGAGCTGGCCATCGAGGCCTCCGACAACGAGGGGGCGGCGCAGGCCGACGTCGTCGTGATCGCCACCCCGTGGGACGCCGCCGCCGCCACCGCCGAGTCGGTGCAGGACGCCCTGGCCGGCAAGGTCGTCATCTCCATGGCCAACGCCCTGGCCAAGGTGGGCAACGAGTTCCAGCCCCTCGTCCCGCCCCGGGGATCGGTGGCGGCCAGCGTCCAGGCCAAGGTGCCCCGCTCGAAGGTGGCGGCCGCCTTCCACCACGTCCCGGCCAAGGAGCTGGGCGACATCTCCCGCCCGATCGAGTCCGACGTCCTCGTCTGCTCCGACCACCCGTCGGCCACCGAGACCACCATCGGCATCATCTCCAGCGTCCCGGACCTGCGCGCCCTCGACTCGGGCGAGCTGTCGAACGCCGCCCCCATCGAGGCCTTCGCCGCCGTCCTCCTCCAGGTGAACGTCCGCTACAAGACCCGGGTCGCCCTCCGCTTCACCGGCCTCGAGGACGGTCTCACCGAGCCCCGTTCGCCCGAGGCCGTGCGCGCCGCCGCCCAGCGGCAGAAGGTCGCGGGCCAGTGACGGAGCGGGAGCCGATGCGGCTCTACGACACGGCCAAGCGGGAGATCGTCCCCTTCACCCCGGGCGAGATCGTCACCATGTACACGTGCGGCATCACGCCGTACGACTCGACCCACATCGGCCACGCCGCGGTCTACATCACCTACGACGTGCTCCAGCGGCGGCTGCGCGACCGGGGCCACGACACCCGGTGCGTGCGGAACATCACCGACATCGACGACCCCCTCTTCGAGAAGGTCCGGGAGCTCGGGGTGCACTACCTCGACCTGGCCGCCTCCGAGGTGGCCAAGTTCGACGAGGACATGGAGGCGCTGGGCCAGCTGCCCGTCACCAGCGAGCCCCGGGCCACCTCGGCCATCCCCGACATCCGGGGCTTCATCGGCATGGTCATCGACCAGGGCCACGCCTACGCCGCCGGCGGCGCCGTCTACTTCGACGTGTCGAGCTCGCCCCGGTTCGGGTCGCTGTCGGGCTACGACCGCGACGAGATGCTGCGTCTCGCCGCCGAGCGGGGCGGTAACCCCGACGACCCCAACAAGCGTGACCCGCTCGACTTCGTCCTGTGGCAGCCCTCGGCCGACGACGAGCCGTCGTGGGACTCGATCTGGGGCCCGGGCCGGCCCGGCTGGCACATCGAGTGCTCGGCGCTCGCCCTGCGCGAGCTGGGCACCACCATCGACCTCCACGGCGGCGGCGCCGACCTGGTCTTCCCCCACCACGAGTGCGAGGCGGCCCAGTCCGAGGCGGCCACCGGCGAGCCCTTCGTCCGCCACTGGATGCACCAGGCCATGGTGCGGATGGACGGCGAGAAGATGTCGAAGTCGCTGGGCAACCTGGAGTTCGTCAGCGAGCTGCGCAAGGAGCACGACGCCCGGGCCATCCGGCTCGCCGTCGTCGGCCACCACTACCGCCAGGAGTGGGAGTGGGACGACACGGCGCTGTCCGAGGCCGAGGCCCGGCTCGAGCGCTGGCTCGCCGCCGGCGAGGGCGATGGCGCCCTCGACGAGGTGCGGGCCGCCCTCGACGACGACCTGCGCACCGATCTGGCCGCCGCCGCCATCGATGCCGCGGCTGCCGCCGGCCAGGGCGTCTCGGCCGCCGCCCTGCTGCTCGGCCTCGACCTCCTCGCCCCCACCTGAGGCCACTCTGCGTCGACGCCGGCGCGCTCCGTGCCTACGACGTGTGACGAGCGCCCCATCCGGGCACCGCTGTGGCAGCATGCAGCCAGTGATGATCCGATGAGTGAGAGAGAGGCGGGGCAGCTGTACCCGGTGGCCAAGGCCATCATCAAGCCCCTCTTCAGCTTCACGTGGCGGTTCCACATCGAGGGCGCCGAGAACGTGCCCCGGGACGGGCCGGCCATCATCTGCCCGAACCACACCTCGGTCATCGACTCCTTCTTCCTGCCCGCCGT
>DATHEV010000520.1:0-3162 GCA_035318405.1 Iamia sp. | reverse complement strand
CCGACCCACCGGCACGGGCTGGCCCCCGGCGCGACCAGCGCCACGGTGGAGGGCCACCACCGCCTCGAGCCGGACGAGCTGATCCTCGTCCGCAGCGCGGACGGACGGGCCGACGCCGTCGTCCGGGTGCGCCACGGGGAGCAGCTCGACGACCAGGACGCGACCCGGCTCATCTGGGACCCCCAGGACGCCCTCCGGACCGACGTCGAGCCGTGGCCGACGGACTTCGAGATCCTCCGGCACAACCTGGTCCTGGCCGACGAGGGCGGGACGGTCGACGCCACGGGCTCCCCGTGGCTGCCCCTGCCGCCCCCGGGGTCGCGCCGGTACCGGCCGGCGCTGCCGGGCACCGGCCTGGTGTTCGCCGGCCCGAGGCCGAGGCTGCGGGGCGCGCCGGCATCCGCGGCGCTGGAGCCCTGCGTCCTCGGGTCGTCGCTCCCGGCCATCTCGGTCGAGGAGCACATCGGCGGCGACGTCGTGGGCTGGACGCCCGCGCGGTCGCTCCTGGCGGCCGGACCGTTCGACCGGGAGCTGGTGGTCGAGCTCGACAACGCCGACGTCGCCCACCTCCGCTTCGGCGACGACCTGAGCGGCGCCCGCCCGGCACCGGGGGCGGACCTCCGGGCCCGGTTCCGGACCGGCGTGGGCGAGAGGGGCAACGTTCGGCCCCGGACCCTGACCGCATACGCCGGCGACGACCCCCGGGTCGTCGGGGTGTCGAACCCCGTCGCCGCCATCGGGGGGCGCGGGCGCGAGCCACTGGGCTCGGTGCGGCTGCTCGCGCCCGAGGCGCCGCGGATCAACGACCGGGCCGTCGTCGAGGCCGACCAGGTCGCCCTCGCCCGCCAGGAGCCGGGGGTCGTGGACGTCGCCGTGCGCACCCGCTGGTCCGGCTCGTGGCCGCTGGTCGAGGTGGCGGTCAGGACGCAGCCGAACGGGGCCGACGAGGTCGTGGAACGGGTCCGACGCCGGTTGTCGGCCCGGCAGCTGGTCGGCGTCGAGGTCTCGGTCGGCGCGGCCACCGCGGAGCCGATCGAGCTCGAGGTGCAGATCGTGGCCGAGCGCGGGGCCGACGAATGGCGGGTCACGTCCGCCGTCGAGTCGACCCTCGCGCGGTGGTTGGGGGCGCCCGGCGCCCTCGGGCTCGGCGTCGGGCTGGCGCAGAGCGCCGTGGTGGCGAGGGTGACCCCGGTCGACGGGGTCGCGGAGGTCACCCTCACCCGGTTCCGCTCCGTGCTCGACACCGGCTCCGAGGTGCGCACCCGCATCGAGCCCGCCTTCGGACGGTTCCTCGTGGTCGCGTCCGGGTCGATGGCATTCGGCCGGAGCTCCTTCGTGCACCCCGCCGGATCGCGCCGATGAGCGCGGGATCCTCGGGGGAGCGGAGGTCGCTCCCGCCCCGGCCGACGGACCGGCCGTCGCCGCTGCCGGCCGTCCGCTACCGGCGAGGGGACCGCGACTCGTTCCGCGTCGAGCTGCTCGCCACGCTGCGCGCCACCCGTGCCGAACGATCGGGCGGGGCCCCGTTCCGGCACCTCGATCCCCTCGACGACTCGGACTGGACCGTCGGCCTGGCGACGGGGTGGGCCACCGTCGCCGAGATCGTCAGCTTCTACCTCGACCGCATCGCCGACGAGACCCTGGCCGGTACGGCGCACGACGACGCGAGCAAGGACCGCATCGCCCACTCCCGCGGTCGGCTCGTGCCCCCGAACGTCGCCGCCAGCACCGTCGTGTCCTACGACCTGAGCGCCCACCTCGCCGGCGTCGAGGCGGTGCAGCGGAACCGGTCGGGCCTGGCGCCGCCGGCTCCGGGAGCGCCGCGGCCCGGGTCGTCGAGCGGTGGCCGCCATCCGGTCCTCGGCTCGATGGCGAGATCGGCGTCGGCGCCGAGCTCGCCGGCCGGCACCGCCATCCCCGCAGCGCGCGACGGAGCGGTGACGACGCGGGTGCCGGCCGCGTCCCAGCTGCGCGCCGTCGGCGAGGGGAGCGGGCTGCCGCCCACCTACACCACCCACGACGCGATCGACGCCGTCGTCGGCGTCAGCCGGATCGGCGTGGCGGTGCCTCGACACCGCCCGGTCGCACCCGTCCTCGGAGCGACCACCCAGCTCGAGCTGGCCGGCGTGTCCATCGCCGCGCTGACACCGGGCCAGCCGATCGTGATCTCCGGCTCGGACCCGTCCACGCAGGCGCCGGTCCAGTGGGTGCGGTTCCTCGACTCCGTGGTGCGGGACAAGGCCAGGTCCTCGACCCGGGTCGGGTGGACCGGGCCGCTCGACGCCTCGGCGCCGACTCGGGTGGTGGCGACGGTCCCGACCGTCACCATCTACACCAAGGCGCTGGAGGTGTTCGGCGCCGACGCCGCGGCGTGGTCCTCGCTCCGCACCGAGCAGCAGGTCGCGGCGTTGGCCGCCGCGGGGTGCGAGCCCGTCCCGCGCGCCGGCGTCGTCCGCTGGGACGACGGGGCGGGGCGGTGGGAGCCGGCCCCGCCGGGCCTCCCGATGGGCCTCGCCCCGTCGGGCGTGGGCGGGACCGAGGACCTGCTCCTCGTGGGCGGGATGGCCGGCGGGCTCTGGACCTCGACCGGCACGGAGGCCTTCACGAGCCGGACGACCGGAGGGGCGCGGCGTGGCGTCTCCGCCATCGGTGCCGACCCGGATCAGGTGTTCGCGGGGTCGGCCGAAGGTGACGTCGTCCGGTCCTACGACGGCGGCGTGACCTGGTCGGCGGTTCTCGGCGGCCCACCGACGCTGCGGAAGGAGACGGTCCGGCAACCGGCACCCGTCTCGCTCGTCGGGCGCGCCGCCGAGCTCGTGCGAGGCGCGCTCCCCGGCACCGTCCCGGCGAGGCCGACGCCGCTGATGCCCGCCTCCAAGCCCCCCGGGGGTGGCTCGGAGGAGGGTCAGGTGGTCCAGCACCAGCTGCCGCGGCTGCCGATCACCGCCATCGTCGTCGACCCCTTCTCGTCCGCGCCGGTGGTCGGGAACGCCCAGGACGCATACCACTACGCGGGCAAGCGTTGGGTTCCGGAGCGGCTCGGCCATCCGGTGTTCGACCTGCTCGTCGTGGACGGAGCGGTGCTGGCCGCGACCGACACGGGGGTGCACCGTCGTCGTGCGGGCGCTGTGCCCGGGTCGTGGGCGCGGTACGGGAGCGGGC
>DATHEV010000519.1:0-2345 GCA_035318405.1 Iamia sp. | reverse complement strand
CACCTGACATGAGCGAGAGTAAGAAGACGGTCCTCTGCATCTTCTGCAACGAGCGTGGGCCTCTCAGCCGTGAAGACGTGACGTCCAATTGGATTGGCCGAACGCTCGGCAAAGAGCCTGGTGGGACTTGGATCAACACTGCGGGGAAGATCAGTGGGGGTGACAAGCCGGTGACGAAGCAGACCCAGCACAAGACCGCCTCCGTGTTCAAGGTGCCCGTCGTCTGCGTGGACTGCAACACCCAGTGGATGAGTCGACTGGACAACGCAGTTCGGCCTTCGCTTGGACCCATGATCGTCGGTCGGGTGCCAGGGCACCTCACCCGGGAACAGCTCGACCTACTCGCTGCCTGGGCCCTGATGAAGGCGATTGTCTACGACGCCATGGACCGCCGAGCCCTGCCTCCTGAAGTAGGCCATCGCTTCTTCGTAGGTCGGACCCCGGAACCAGCGGACCTCGTACTCCTCGGCCGGTGGGAGGCACCGGCCGAACACCCGACGAGGCAGATCCTCATGAAGTGGGTGACGTACTGGGACCACCTCGGAGTAGTCGAAGCAGTACGCGCGGTGATCCTCGTGTTCACCTTCGGTCAGGCGCTTCTTCAAGTAGGCATCCCGGTGACGCCACCACCAGAGGGCATGATCCCGGAACACCCGCCACCAGGCGACGACCTGATCCTCTGCTGGCCGCCTCGTGAAGGGTCGGCCGTCTGGCCACCACCGCTGCCGATCACGGAGCGGTGGCGCGGTTGGCCTGTGCGATTCTGACGATCGTCTCGACTTCAGCCTTCATCGTCGTGACCTGCGCTTCCATCATCTCGCCTATCCCTCCAAGCGGGGGTCGACGACCGAGGTGGCCTCGGTCGCCTGGCGGCATAGGCGCTCGAGATGGGCCAGGTCGGGACGGAGCCGGTCGAGCTGGTGGCGACCCAGCCAGGGGAGGTGGATGGCCAAGGCGATGGTGTCGGCCTGAGGGGCCTCGTCGATGAGGCCGTAGCGCTCGAGGCGGCGGAGGGTGCGAACGAGCGTCGAGTCGCGCCCTCGGCCGCGTCCGATGCCGAGGTCGTGCGCTAGGTGGCCGGTGTTGATGTAGCCGCAACTGGTGCCGTCGCTGGTGGCATCGAGGAGGTGCCGGTAGGCCAGGGTGGCAGTCGGCCCGAGGAGGGGGGCCCAGAAGCGGAGGTAGCCGGTGGTCGGCTGTCCGGGCTCGGTGCCTCGGCCGGCGTAGCGACCGCTGGGCCGGACGGTGAGGTTGGTCGGGAGGAGGTCCATCGCGCGCTCCATGCGCTGGGCGGCGCCCTCGGCTGGGCTGCCGCTGTGCCCACCGGCGAGACCTGACGGGAGGAGCGGAGGGGCAAGCCCCGGCGAAGACCCGGGGCGTCGGGAACTGGAACCGAGCGTGGGATGCACTGGGGCGACGACAGGGGCTTGCGGCGGAGCGGCCGTCAGGTACGCACGCGGTGGGCGGGCGGCAGGCGCAGATGGGCCGGTGTGGGTCCAGTCGCTGGATGGGTCCGTCTATCCGGGTACCTGCGGCCAGGCCCTTCGCGCTCCGCGTCGCGCACGCCTGGCAAGGGTCACCTGACTAGACCGTCACGTGGCAGAGACCGCCTACTCAGCCCGAGGCGCCATGAAGCTCGTCCGTCCCACCTCCGCGTCGCCGACGCCGGCTGCCCGACCGCCGCAGTCGCGCGCTGTCCTCGCCGCACTTGCCACGCTCGTCATCGGCGTCGTGGGGGCGGTCGGCCTCGCCGTCCCGCCAGCGGCGGCGGCCGAGGAGGTGGCGACGTGGACCCGCCTCTCCGTCTCCCCCCGAGGTCGGGCGCCGGCTGGGACGCAGCTCGAGCTCGTGGCCACCGTCGACCCACAGCTCGACCCTCGCGTCACCGGCACCGTGGTGTTCCTCGACGACGGTGTCCCGATCGGCTCCGCCGACCTCGCCCTAGACATCGACATCATCTACGCGTCGATCACCTACACACCATCGACCCCGGGCCCGCACCAGTTCACCGCCTGGTACGAGGGCAACCCGCCCGAGGCGGGCCCTTCGCTCAGCAGCCCAGTCGCCTACGACGTCCTGCCTGACGCATGCCCCGACCAGGCTCGACCGGGTGCCGGCGCTGTCGTCCGCCACGCCTACCTCGTCGCCCTCCGTCGGTGCCCCGACGGCGCCGGATACGCGTACTGGGTCGGTCGGCTCAACGCCGGCGCCGCCCCCGGCGCGGTGGCAGGCGCCCTGGCCCGCTCGCCCGAGGCCATCGAGGTGGTCGTCGACGACGCCTATCGGCGCGTCCTGGACCGCCCCGCCGATCCGGCGGGGCGGTCCGTGTGGGCGGCCAAGCTCCG
>DATHEV010000518.1:0-6775 GCA_035318405.1 Iamia sp. | reverse complement strand
AGACGTGATGACCACCGACCTCGACACGCGCATCACCCGGGCCCTGAGCGCCCGCGCCGACGCCCTCACCGTGACCCGCCCGCCCCTCGACGACGTCGTGGTCGCCCCGGGCCGCTCCGGTGGCCGGCGCCGCACCCCGCTCCTGGTGGCGGCGGCCGTCCTCGTCGTCCTCGGCGTCGCCGTGGTGGCCGTGGCCGCCCGGCCGTCGGGCGACGACGGGGTGGTCGACCTCCGTCCCACCGACGACCCCACCACGACCACCACCGTGCCGGCGCTCGGCCTCTCGTACCTCCCGGCGGACATCCCCGCCGACCCCCAGGAGCTCAGCTCGCCCGACGGCCGGGCGACGGTGCTCACCTACGGCTCCGGCGACCGCACGCTCGAGGTCACCATCCTGGAGGCGACCCGGTCGGCCGAGCTGGAGGACGCCCTCGACGCCCGGGCGACCGAGGCCATCGTCGCCGCCTACGCCGCCGGCGGGTCGGTGCCCGCCGCGGCCAGCATCCCCTCGACACCGGTCGCCGCCGACCTGCTCGGCGACCCGGCGGCGCTCCCCGACCGGCCGGGGATCGTGATGGGCGACGTCCAGACCGGCGACGACCCGCTCCTGATCGTCATCGAGGCCTTTCCGTACCACGGCCAGCAGATCGACGTCGGGCTGGTGGCCTTCCGGGCCGGGGCCGAGGTGCGGGTCGCCGGCCACGGCATCCGCCTCGACGAGGCGCTCGCCGTCCTCGGTGGCATCGACGGGCCGGGCCTCGCCCCCCGCACCCGACCGGCGGAGGACCCGCTGACGGCGGCGCCGCTCCCCGCCGGCACGCCCTTCCTCCGCCCGGTCCTCACCGACATCCCCGAGGGGTGGGAGCTGACCACCGTCTTCGGCCTGGGCGGCGGGCTGGGCGGCGAGGACGTGGTCGTCGGCGGCCCGTCCGAGGGCGCCGCCCTGTCCCAGAGCGGGTACGGGCCGGTCGGCGCGGAGCCGGCGCCCGATGCGATCTTCTTGCCGGGACCCACGCTCGCGATCGATCTCGGCCCGGCGGAGCCCCTGCCCGAGGAGCAGGCCGCCCTGGATGCGGGCGACGACGCCGCCATCGCCGAGGCCTTCGACGTCCTGGACGTCGGCATCTGGGCCTCCGGGGGCGAGCGCCGGGTCCTCCACGTGGACGAGGTCGTGCTCGTGCTGGCCACCGGGGTGGTCGACCAGACGACGGTCCAGGACCTCGACCGCCCCCACGAGCTGACGCACGCCGTGGCCTTCATCGGGCCCGACCTCCGACTCGAGATCAACGCCGAGGGCGTGACCGACGACCAGATCGTCGCCGCCCTCCGGAGCCTCGTCATCGTCGGCTGAGGGAGCGTCACCGCCGGGTCACCGTGCGTGACGCCGGCGCAAGGAATCCTTGACCTGCCACCTCTGCCGTTCTACCGTTCGCCGGAACCCAGAGGTCCCGCCCCCGTCGGCGGGTCCCGTCTCGCGACGCGCGGGTTGCTCTCGGTGCACGTCGACCCCTAGTGTGGTCCGTTGCCGTGACTGTCTGCCCCGCTCTCCCGACCACGGCTTCGGGAGCGTCCGGTGGCTCAGCACGGCCTGCGCCGCGTGATCACCATTCTTCTCTGAGGAGAGGCCTTGTCTGCCCGACCCACCATTAGGGATCGTTACTCCTTCGCGAACCTCGACGAGGTCCTCGAGCTCCCCGACCTGATCGCCATCCAGCGAACCTCGTTCGCCTGGTTCCTGGCCCAAGGTCTGGCCAACACCTTCCGTGACATCAGTCCCATCAAGGACTTCACCGAGACGCTCCAGCTCGAGCTGGAGTTCGATCCCGAAGACGAAGACCTGCGCCCCGAGCCGAAGTTCTCGGTCGAGGAGTGCAAGGAAAAGGACATGACCTACGCCGCGCCGATCTTCGTGCGCGCCCGGTTCATGAACCAGAACACCGGTGAGATCAAGGAGCAGACCGTGTTCATGGGGGACTTCCCCATGATGACGGAGAAGGGCACCTTCATCATCAACGGCACCGAGCGCGTCGTGGTGTCGCAGCTCGTCCGCTCTCCCGGCGTCATCTTCCAGCCCGGCGAGCGCTTCCGTCTCCGGAACCTCTCCAAGCACCAGCTGGTCACCGGCACCATCCACCCCTACCGCGGTGAGTGGATCGAGTTCGACGTCGAGCAGAAGCCCGGCAAGGACGTCACCGCCGGCACCCGCGTCGCCCGCAAGCGCCGCCTGAGCCTGTTCGTCCTCCTCCGGGCCCTCGGCTACGACGAGGAGCAGGCCCCCGGCTTCCTCGAGGCCTTCGTCCGCGAGTTCGACTTCCTCGAGGGCCAGTGGGAGAAGGACCGCGACCTCGCTCCGACCCAGGAGGAGGCGCTGATCGAGATCTACAAGCGTGCTCGCCCGGGCGAGCCGCCGTCGCCGGAGTCGGCCAAGGCCTACTTCCGCAACGCCTTCTTCGAGCCCCGCCGCTACGACCTCAGCCGGGTCGGGCGCTACAAGCTCAACCGCAAGCTCGGTGGCGAGCTCGACTGGCTCGAGCAGACCTTCCCCATGCTCGAGCTGGACCGGCCCGAGCGCACCGCCGAGGTCACCGACGCCGGCGACGCCGCCCCCGACCAGCCGGTGCTCTCGCGCTGCGAGGTCCTGGCGGCCACCACCTACCTGCTGCACCTGGTCGACGCCGAGCCCGGCTACCGACTCGACGACCAGGACCACTTCGCCAACCGCCGCATCCGGTCGGTCGGCGAGCTGATCCAGAACCAGGTCCGCATCGGCCTGTCCCGCATGGAGCGGGTCGTCCGCGAGCGGATGACCACCCAGGACGTCGAGGCCATCACCCCGCAGTCCCTCATCAACATCCGGCCCGTGGTGGCGGCGATCAAGGAGTTCTTCGGGACCTCCCAGCTGTCGCAGTTCCAGGACCAGGTCAACCCGCTCTCGGGCCTGAACCACCGCCGTCGCCTCTCGGCCCTCGGCCCGGGTGGCCTCAGCCGTGAGCGGGCCGGCTTCGAGGTCCGTGACGTCCACTTCAGCCACTACGGCCGCATGTGCCCGATCGAGACCCCCGAGGGTCCGAACATCGGCCTCATCGGCTACCTGGCCACCTACGCCCGGGTGAACAGCTTCGGCTTCCTCGAGTCGCCGTACCGCAAGGTCATCGACGGCGTCGTCACCGACGACATCGTCTACCTCCCCGCCGACGAGGAGGAGGAGTACGTCGTCGCCCAGGCCAACGCCAAGCTGAACGACGACCGCACCTTCGCCGACGACCGGGTCCTGGTGCGTCGCTCCCCGCAGGCCGCCACCCTCGGCGAGCTCAAGCTCCAGCTCGAGCGGGACGTCTTCTTCGGCGCCACCACCGAGATCTCGGCCGTCCCCGGCACCGAGGTCCAGATGATGGACGTGTCGCCCAAGCAGATCGTCTCGGTCGCCACCTCGCTCATCCCGTTCCTCGAGCACGACGACGCCAACCGGGCGCTCATGGGCGCCAACATGCAGCGTCAGGCCGTCCCGCTCCTGCGGGCCGAGGCGCCGTTCATCGGCACCGGCATCGAGGGCAAGGCCGCCCGCGACGCCGCCGACATGCTCATCGCCGTCGACGACGGCGTGGTCACCGAGGTCGACGGCACCCACATCACCGTCGAGTACAAGAGCAAGGGCCGCAAGGTCTACAAGCTCCTGAAGTTCGAGCGGTCGAACCAGGACACCTGCATCAACCAGCGCCCCGTGGTCAATGAGGGCGACAAGGTCGTGCAGGGCGACATCCTGGCCAACGGCCCCAGCACCGACAACGGCGAGCTGGCCCTGGGCAAGAACCTGCTCGTGGCCTTCATGCCGTGGGAGGGCTACAACTTCGAGGACGCCATCATCCTCAGCGAGCGGCTGGTGAAGGACGACGTGCTCACGTCGATCCACATCCACGAGCACGAGATCGACGCCCGTGACACCAAGCTCGGCCCCGAGGAGATCACCCGGGACATCCCGAACCTCTCCGAGGACATCCTCGCCGACCTCGACGAGCGCGGGATCATCCGCGTCGGCGCCGAGGTCGACGGGGGCGACGTCCTGGTCGGCAAGGTCACGCCCAAGGGCGAGACCGAGCTGACCCCGGAGGAGCGCCTCCTGCGGGCGATCTTCGGCGAGAAGGCCCGCGAGGTGCGCGACACCTCGCTCAAGGTCCCCCACGGTGAGTCGGGCAAGGTCATCGACGTCCGGGTCTTCACCCGCGACGGCGGTCACGAGCTGCCCCCCGGCGTCAACGAGCTGGTCCGCGTCTACGTGGCCCAGAAGCGCAAGATCAGCGTGGGCGACAAGCTCGCCGGCCGTCACGGCAACAAGGGCGTGATCTCCCGGATCCTGCCCGTCGAGGACATGCCCTTCCTGGCCGACGGCACCCCCGTCGACGTCATCCTCAACCCCCTCGGCGTCCCGTCCCGCATGAACGTGGGCCAGGTCCTCGAGGCCCACCTCGGCTACGCCGCCCGGTGGGGCTGGCGCGACGTCAAGGCCGTCCAGGGCCCCCGTCCCGGTGCCGGCGATGCCCCCATCCGGGGCACCGAGGCCAAGACCCGCCCGACCACCCGCCCGGCCACGCTGATCGCCACCCCGGTGTTCGACGGCGCCCACTGGGACGAGGAGGACCAGGCCGGTCGTCACGCGACGATCCAGCAGGCCCTCGTCAACCTCGAGCCCGAGTCGCCCTACGCGGAGTACGGCGACGGTGGCCGGATGATCGGCTCCGACGGCAAGACGACCCTCTACAACGGGCGCACCGGCGAGACCTACGACAAGCCCATCACCGTGGGCTACATGTACATCCTGAAGCTGGCCCACCTCGTGGACGACAAGATCCACGCCCGGTCGACCGGCCCGTACTCGATGATCACCCAGCAGCCGCTGGGCGGTAAGGCCCAGTTCGGTGGCCAGCGCTTCGGGGAGATGGAGGTGTGGGCCCTCGAGGCCTACGGCGCCGCCTACTGCCTGCAAGAGCTGCTCACCATCAAGTCCGACGACGTGCTCGGTCGCGTCAAGGTCTACGAGGCGATCGTCAAGGGCGAGAACATCCCCGAGCCCGGCATCCCCGAGAGCTTCAAGGTGCTCATCAAGGAGATGCAGGCCCTGTGCCTCAACGTCGAGGTCCTCGCCAAGTCGGGTGAGGAGATCGAGATGCGTGAGCTCGACGAGGACGTGTTCCGCACGGCCGAGGAGCTCGGCATCGACCTCTCCCGCCCGGAGCGCGGCTCCGATGACGACGACGACCGCCGCGCCGCCGAGCGCTCCGTCCGTTGAGCGCCCCCCTCACCACCATCTCCCTCTCACTGCACACAAGAACACCTATGCCTGCCGGACGCGGCGGGGAAAGGACCTCTAGCTGATGCTGGATGTCAACGACTTCGACCAGCTGAAGATCGGTCTCGCCACCGCGGACTCCATCCGCACCTGGTCCAACGGCGAGGTCAAGAAGCCGGAAACCATCAACTACCGCACGCTCAAGCCCGAGAAGGACGGACTCTTCTGCGAGAAGATCTTCGGTCCGACCAAGGACTGGGAGTGCTACTGCGGCAAGTACAAGCGGGTGCGCTTCAAGGGCATCATCTGCGAGCGCTGTGGTGTCGAGGTGACCCGCTCCAAGGTCCGGCGCGAGCGCATGGGCCACATCGAGCTGGCCGCCCCCACCGTCCACATCTGGTACCTCCGCGGCACCCGGTCGTGGCTGGCCTACCTGCTGATGGGCACCGAGGTCCGTGAGGAGCTCAAGGCCAAGCAGCTCGAGAAGGTCATCTACTTCGCCGCCAACCTGGTCACCTGGGTCGACGAGGACCGCCGCCACGAGGACCTCCCGAACCTCGAGGCCGAGAAGAACACCGAGAAGGAAGAGGTCGCCCAGCAGCGCGACGTCGAGCTCGCTCGGATGCTCGAGGACCACGAGAACGCCATCGCCGAGCTGGAGAAGGAGGGCGCCAAGGACGCCGACCTCAAGGCCCGCGCCAAGGCGTTCGACAAGGACCAGGCCGTCATCCGCGAGCAGTACGAGACCGAGCTGGAGACCCTCGACCGGGCCTTCGACGAGTTCGGCAAGATGTTCGCCCGTCAGATCATCGACGACGAGATGCTGTGGCGCGAGCTGGTCTACCGCTACGGGGACTACTTCGAGGGCGGCATGGGTGCCGACGCAATCAAGCAGCTCATCGACCGCATCGACTTCGACGTCGAGGAGGTCAAGCTCCGCGAGGCGCTCGACCCCGAGGAGGGCCGCAAGCCCCTCTCGGCCCAGCGCAAGCAGAAGGCCGTCAAGCGCCTGAAGATCGTCGCCGCCTTCAACCGCCGCGACGACCACGGCCGCCGGATCAACAACCCCGGCGCCATGATCCTCGACGTCGTCCCGGTGATCCCGCCGGAGCTGCGCCCGATGGTCCAGCTCGACGGTGGCCGCTTCGCCACCTCGGACCTCAACGACCTGTACCGCCGGGTCATCAACCGGAACAACCGGCTCAAGCGCCTCCTCGACCTCGGGGCCCCCGAGATCATCGTGAACAACGAGAAGCGCATGCTGCAGGAGGCCGTCGACGCCCTGTTCGACAACGGCCGTCGCGGCCGGCCGGTCACCGGCCCGGGCAACCGTCCCCTGAAGTCCCTGAGCGACCTGCTCAAGGGCAAGCAGGGCCGGTTCCGGCAGAACCTGCTCGGCAAGCGCGTCGACTACTCGGGCCGCTCGGTCATCGTGGCCGGCCCGTCGCTGCGCCTGCACCAGTGCGGCCTGCCGAAGCTGATGGCGCTCGA
>DATHEV010000517.1:0-3847 GCA_035318405.1 Iamia sp. | reverse complement strand
CTGCTGAGCTCTCGACCATCCTGCATGCGCTCGAGGACCTCGGAGCACTCTCGGCGGAGGGCATCGAACCCGATGAGGAGCTGGCGGCACTGCGTGAGCTTCGGCGTCTCAAGGACGCAGTCTCCATCTCCCTGAGCTACTTCGTCGCTCATGCTCGGGCGGTGGGCAAGACCTGGTCGGAAATCGGAGACGCCCTTGGAACGTCGGCCCAGAACGCACAGAAGAACTACCGTCGGGTCCTCACGACGAACCTGGACGAGGTGGTCGAGCAGCGGGCCGCTCGGGAGCCGTCTCGCGCTGCGAACGACGACGGAGCCACGCCCGAGGATCCGACGCTTGGTGGTCTGAAGCGCTCTGTCGTCGAGGCGATCGTCGATGCCCACGTCACCGAGAAGGACGTGCGGCCCTGGGGCGTTCTGCTGCAAGGCCCGCCGGGGACGGGAAAGACGAGCCTGGTCGTCGAGATCGCAAAGAGGCTCGATTGGCCCCTCGTCACCATCAGTCCCGCTGACCTGCTGTCCGAAGGAATCGAGAAGGTGCCGAGTCGCCTTTCGGCCCTGTCGTCGACGTGGGTCGCGCCGCCTTGCAAGGTCGTGCACCTCGTCGACATGGGCGACTTCCTCGCCGAGCGGGGCACCAGCAGCATGACGACAAGTCTCTTCGTGACGGCCTTGCTCCCTGTTCTCAAGGACCTCCACGACTCCGGTCAGGCACTGGTCGTCGTGGAGACGTCAGCGAGCTTGCGAGAGGTGGACCCAGCGGTGATGCGGCTTGGTCGGATCGACCTCGTCGTCTCGCTGGACGTTGCCCCTGCGGGGCCCCGAGAGCCATGGTTTCCGAACCTTGACGTTCACGGTTCGGTCGTCGTGGCGAACGCGGCTCATCCATTCGCAAGGGCGCCGTTGCCAACCTCCTAGAGCGATGTGATCCGCCGGGTCCCCGTGCCCGGCGCGACGAGGGCCGGCGCTTGTACGCCGGCCCTCTCACGGTCTGGTCGGGGTGGCGGGATTTGAACCCACGACCTCTTCGTCCCGAACGAAGCGCGCTGCCAAGCTGCGCCACACCCCGTGTGTGGAGAGACGACCCTACCCTCGCGGGCGCATGCGTCTCCAACGCGATGCGACCCAGCGGGCCAGCGCGACGAGGAGCTGGGTCAGGGGGTGACGGCGTCGGCAGCCGGGTCCACGGCGCCGTCGTGCCACTCGCCCCCGGCCAGCAGCGTCTGGGCGGCCCGGCGGAGCCGGAAGGGGTCGAGGGGCTTGGTGATCCAGCCGTCGGCCTGTGAGCGCTTGGCCAGGAAGACGTCGTGCGGGCGGTCGAGGAGCATCAGCACCGGGACGGGCTCGAGCCGGCCGGCGCCCTCTTCGAGGTGGAGGGCCATGCAGGCCGCCATGCCGCCCATGTTGCCGATCTGGAGGTCGAGGACGACCAGGTCGGGCTCGAGGTCGGCGGTGACCTCGACGACCTCGGCCCCGGTCCGGATGCGCAGGACCTCGACGTCGTCGTCGGTGAGGGCGGCGTCGACCTCGTCGGCGATCCAGTCGGCGTCGGTGGCCAGGAGCACGGTCCGGAGCGCGGTCACCTGCGGACCCTACTCCTGCCCCTTCGAGCACCTCCACGTCGGGCGACCGCCGGTGCGGGCCGGACCGCGCCGCGAGATCGGCACCGGCTGTCACGCACGACCCGAGCCGACGGGCGCCCGGCCGGTACCATGGCGGCCCGGCTGATGGGGCTCCCGGCGGAGCCCGGCCCCAGCCCGCCCGCACCCCCGGACAAGGAGCCCCAAGTCCCGTGCTCGAGATCGAGGTTGCCTCCACCGCCAGCTACACCCTGTGCCGTCCGGTCGGAGAGCTCGACGCCTACACGGTGGGCGACTTCCGCGAGGTCCTGAGCGATGTGGCCTCGGCGTCGCACCTGCTCATCGACCTGTCCAACGTCCCCTTCATGGACTCGGCCGGGCTGGGTGCCCTGATCGGCGGGATCCGCCGCACCCGCGAGTCGGGCGGCGAGGTGGCCGTGGCCTGCGGGCGCCCCACCCTCACCCGCCTCCTCCACACCACCGGCTTCGACCGCCTGGTCCCGGTGGAGGAGACCGTCGAGGGCGCGGCCGCCGTCCTCACCGCCGCCACGCCGGGCTGACGAGCACGATCGTGGACGACGGGGCGATCCTCGCCGCCGTCGGCGGCCGGCTCGAGTCGGCACCGATCATGGGCGGACTGCTCAAGCGCAAGGACACCGGGCGCCAGGCGCACCGCCACGAGGGCGGGCTCGTGGTCGAGGACAAGGAGGGGATGGTGGTGCTGCCCTACGCCACCACCCAGCTCTTCACCACCCTGTCGCCCCTGTCGGCCGAGGGCGACGAGCCGCCGGACGACGCGCGCTGGACCTTCGTCCGCCAGGACGGGGCGCGGTGGAAGACCGGCACCCTCAAGCGGACGACGCCGCTGGCCGCCCTGTGCGACCGCGCCGCCCGGTTCAGCGCCGAGGTGCGCCTGGCCCTGGCCCGCGAGCGCCTCGCCGCCGGCGAGTCCGTCGACTTCGGCCTGGCGGTCGCCAACGCCCAGGACGTCCTGGTGCACGGGCAGCAGTCCCCCCTGCCGTGGTCGGCGGTGACGAGCATCGACCACACCGGCTACGAGTCGGCGTGGCTGACCACCGCCGATGGGGAGGAGCTGATGCTCGACGCCGCCGACGTGGCCGACCTCGCCGTCCTGATCGCCCTCGTCCAGCACCGCCGCTAGCGCGCGGGCGGTCCTCAGCCCTGGGCGAAGAGGTGCGTGGCGATCTCGGCCAGGCCGTCGAGGTCGTGGACGTCGGAGCGCAGGTACGGCACCCGGGCCACGGGGGCGGGGGCGACCTGCTCGGCCAGCCCCACCAGGTGGTCGTCCTCGCGGGAGCGGATCAGGGCGAAGTCGGCCAGGTTGGCGTAGAGCCCGCCGAGGTCGGTGCCCTCGAGCGTGCGGGCCCGCTCCCGCAGGGCCTCGGGGAGCTGGTCGCTGAAGAGGGGGTGGACCTTGTTGACGACGAGCCCGGCGACGGGGATGTCGGACTCGGCCAGCCGATCGGCGAAGTAGCGGGCCTCCTCGACCGTGTCGCGGCGGGGCGAGGCCACCAGCACGAAGGCGGTGCGGGGGTCGTCGAGCAGCTCGAGCACGGCATCGGCCCGCTCCCGGAAGCCGTCCTCCATGCCCTCGAAGGCCTGGAAGAAGGCGATGGCATCGTCGAAGACCTCGGCCCCGACCACCTTGGTGACCTGGCGGATGAACGACGTGGCCGCCTTGTTCACCGCCTTCATCACGCCCCGGGTGGGCGCGGTGAGGATGCGGTAGAGGCGGTGGTCGAGGAACCGGGTGAGGTTCTTGGGGGCGTCGAGGAAGTCGAGGGCGTGGCGGGTCGGCGGGGTGTCGACCACGACCAGGTCGAAGGAGTCGTCGGCCTGGAGCTCGTAGAGCTTCTCCATGGCCATGTACTCCTGGGTGCCCGACAGGGCGCCGGAGATGTTCTTGTAGAACCGGTTCGAGAGGATGCGCTCGGCCTGGTCCGGGTCGGCGGCGTACCGCGTCACCACGGCGTCGAAGGTCGACTTGGTGTCGAGCATCACCGCCGACAGCTCGCCGTCCCAGTCGCCGTCGATGCGGGTGGGGGTGTTGCCGATCCCCTCCAGGCCCAGGGCGTCGGCCAGCCGCCGGGCCGGGTCGATGGTGACGACGACGGCCCTCCGCCCGTCCTGCGCCGCCTGGAGGGCCAGGACGGCGGCCGTGGTGGTCTTGCCCACGCCGCCGGACCCGCAGCAGATGACGATCTCGGCCTCGTCGACCAGCTGGCCCAGGTCGTCGGGCACCAGCCG
>DATHEV010000516.1:0-2046 GCA_035318405.1 Iamia sp. | reverse complement strand
GCCCCGCATCGCCGGGGCCGTCATCGGCGCCCTGTCCGCCGTCGCCCTGCTGACGCTGCCCGACCTCGGGCTCCACGGGGCGTGCAGCCTCGTCGTCCTGGCCGCCGTCGGCCCCGTGGCGGTGACGGCCTACCAGCGCAGCTCGCGTCGGGTGCGCAAGCAGATGCGACGGGGCGTGATCTGGTCGACCCTCGCCGTGGTGCTCATGGGCGGCGCCGCCGCCGTGGCCGCCGCCCTCGCCGCCGGTCCGCTCCTCGACGGCATCGACCGGGCCGAGCTCGGTCTCGACCAGGTGGCCGATGGCAACCAGGACGACGGGGCCCGCAGCTTCCAGGCCGCCGAGCGCGACCTCGACCGGGCCGAGGGACTCCTCACGGGCCCGTGGATGGCACCGGCTCGGGCGCTCCCCGTCGTGTCCCAGCACGTGCGGGCGCTGTCCGACGCGGCCGGCACGGGCCAGCGCCTCACCCGCAGCGCCGAGACGGCGGCCACGGTGGCGCCCTACCGCGAGCTGCGGGCCGAGGGCGGGCGGATCGACCTGGCCCGCATGGCCCAGATGCAGGGCTCGGTGGCCGACGCCGCCGCCGAGCTGCGCCGGGCGAGCACCGATCTCGACGACGCCCGCTCGCCCTGGCTGGTCCCGCCGGCGGCCGACGCCCTCGACCGCTTCGCCGACAAGGTCGACGGCTCGCTCCCCGAGGCCGAGCTGGCCGACGAGGCCCTGCGGGTGGCCCCGTCGCTGCTGGGCGCCGAGGGCGACCGGCGCTACCTCGTGCTCTTCACCACGCCGTCGGAGAGCCGCAACCTGGGCGGCTTCACCGGCTCCTACGGCATCGTCGAGGCCCGGGGCGGGACGATCGACCTCACCGTGTCGGGCGAGATCAGCGAGCTGGCCCGCCAGACCCGCTTCCAGGACCGCGCCATCGAGGGCCAGGAGGAGTTCCTCACCCGGTACGACCGCTACCAGCCCGAGCGCTACTTCCAGAACCTCACCGTGTCACCGGACATGGAGACCACCGCCGAGGTGGCGGCCCAGATGTACGAGAAGACGGCCGGGTCCACGGTCGACGGCGTGGTGGTGGCCGACCCCTTCGCCCTCGCCGCCCTGCTCGAGCTGACCGGGCCCCTCGACATCCCCAGCGTCGGCTTCCCGCTCGACGCCGACAACGCCGCCGAGTTCCTGCTGCGTGACCAGTACGTGCTCTACGAGGGCGAGCGCGAGGCGCGCAAAGACCGTCTGGAGGACGTGGCCGAGGCCACCTTCGAGGCCCTCACCGAGGGCTCGCTCCCCGGGCCCCGCCAGCTGGGCCGGGTGCTGGGCCAGACGGTGGCCGAGAAGCGGCTCATGTTCTTCCCCTTCGACGAGGCGGGCCAGGGGCTGATCGACGAGATCGGCGCCCTCGGGCGGCTCGAGCAGCCGGAGCGGTCCGACCTGCTCTCGGTGCGGACGGCCAACCTGCGGGCCAACAAGATCGACACCTTCGTCAGCCGGTCGATCACCTACGACGCGGCCTACGACAGCCGCTCGGGCCAGGTCGACGCCACCGTCACCGTGGTGGTCCGGAACGCGGCGCCGTCGGAGGGCCTGCCGGCCTACATCATCGGCCCCAGGGGGGCCCGCGAGCCGCCGGGCACCTCCCGCGTCCTGACCTCGGTGTACACGCCGCTGAACGCCGGCGGTGCCACCCTCGACGGCGTGCCCGTCGGCCTCGAACCCCAGCGCGAGGTGGGGCTCAACGTGTTCTCGGCGCCCCTGACGATCCCGCCGGGTGGCGAGGTCACGCTCGTGGTCGAGCTCACCGGCACCGTCGAGGACATGGGCGAGACCTATCGCCTGCTGGCCTCCGCGCAGCCCCTGGCCAACCCCGACGAGCTGACGGTGCACATCCGCGCCGCCGCCGGGGCGCCCCTCGTGGACGACGTCCGCGGCGGTCTCGACCTCGACGGCGCCGTCGCCTCCGACGAGGGTGAGTGGACCCGGGACCGGCGCTACACCGTCGCCCTCGACGACGGCTGAAGGCCAGGGGTCGCTAGTTCTCCAGTGGG
>DATHEV010000515.1:0-2343 GCA_035318405.1 Iamia sp. | reverse complement strand
ATGCTGGGCCGACGCCTCGGTGGTGGAGACCACGCCGACAACCGGAGGGTTCACGGCGCTGAGCGTCGGCGGCTCGCACGCCTGCGCCCTGGCCGAGGGCGGCCCCGTCACCTGCTGGGGGTCGACGGAAGACGACGCCCGGTCGCAACCGGGCCGGTTCACCCACGTCTCGGCCGGCGACGACTTCAACTGCGCCATCACGACGGACCAGACCCTGGAGTGCTGGGGTGACGGGGACGACGGCGAGCTGGACCCACCGGGTGGGACCTACACGGACGTCTCCGCCGCCGATCGCCGGGCCTGCGCCGTCGCCACCGACGGGCGGATCGTCTGCTGGGGCCACGACTTCGAGCCGCCCCCCGGCGGGGACGACGATGGCGAGGACCTCGATCCGCCGCTCGATGGGGAGGATGGCGGCGACACCGCCGACCCGCCGATCATCGAGACCAGCGCCACCCGCGGCGTGGCGGCCCACCGCCTGCTCGCGGAGAGCGACATCACCGATGTCCCCGCCGAGGCCGCCTTCACGGCCGTGGCGGTGGGCACCGACCACATCTGCGCCCTGCGCACCGACGCCACGATCACGTGCTGGGGCCTCGACGACGACGGCCAGGCATCGCCGCCCGAGGGCCACTTCGTCGCCGTCGACGCCGGGTACGCCCACAGCTGTGGGCTGACGACCGACGGCGCCGTGCGGTGCTGGGGGCTGGACCTCGCCGGCCAGTCGACCGTCCCCGTCGGCCACTACGTGCAGACGACTCACGGCCGCATGCACCGCTGCGGCCTGTCCACCGCCGGGTCGATCACCTGCGCAGGACTGGCCGAGCAGGGCCAGAGCGCCGCCCCCGACGGCACCTTCACCGCCATCGACGCCGGTACCGACCACACGTGCGCCCTCACCGCCGACGGCACAGCCACCTGCTGGGGCGACGATGCCGCCGGCCAGGCCTCGCCCCCGGACGAGGCGTTCACCACCGTCTCGGCCGGCGGACGGCACACCTGTGGCATCACCACGGCCGGCGTCCTCCGCTGCTGGGGCGACGACGCTGCCGGCCAGGCCTCGCCGCCGCCGGGGGAGTACGTCGACGTGTCCGCCGGCGAGGCCCACACCTGCGCCATCGCGAGCGACGGAGCCCTCCGCTGCTGGGGGGACGACGCATCCGGTGCGGCCACCCCGCCGCCCGGCACCTACGTCGCCGTGTCCGCCGGCGGCGGGATGAGCTGTGCGATCGCCACCGACCGCGGCGTCTCCTGCTGGGGCGACGACAACACCTTTGGCGGGCTGGCGGCTCCCGCCGGCGCCTTCACCGCGGTCGCAGTCGGGTACGGGACGTCCTGTGGCCTGACCGACGGCCAGTCCGTCGTGTGCTGGAACCGGGGCGACGGCGCCCTGGGCGTCCCGCCGGTCGGGCCCTTCACCGCCCTCAGCGAGGGCGCGGTGGAGCGGTGCGCCGTCTCCCAGGCCGGGACCTACCAGTGCTGGGGCGACGTCCTCCACGTGACCGGCTGGCTCGGCCCCGGCTGACCCCGTCGGACGCGCCTGAGCCCCGCCGTCATCGCACCGCCTCCACCCGCAGGGTGGTCGTCGTCGATCGTCCGTCGGATCCGACCAGCACCAGGCCGGACTCGGCGGCCACCGGGACCTCCATCAGCTCGTTGGGGATCTCGCGGATCACCTTGCCCTCCCGGTCGCGGAGCACCGTGGCTCGGTCGTCGGTGACGGCGAACCAGTCCGGCCCGGCCACCAGGCCCGTCACCAGGCCCTCACCGGAGGCCACCTCGGTCGGCTGGCCGTCGAGGCGGTAGACCGAGTACCGGAACCCGGGAGTGGACTCGGTCGACGACGGCCGTCCCGGCAGGAGCAGCAGGTCGCGGGCCGAGTAGCAGCTGGGCCGGGGCTCCCCCATCGTGATGACGAGCGGGACCGCCTCACCCGAGAGCTCGACGGTGCGGGCGTCGACACCGTCGGATGCCTCGAGGTGGGCGACCCTGAACTCGGGGTCCGAGAAGGTGATGGGTGGCACCTGGGCGATCGAGCACTGCGTGGCGGCGACATCGCCCCGCGGCATCAGCTCCAGCTCCTCGGCGTCGAGCGCCAGGGTGGAGAAGGCGACGCTGGAATCGTCGTAGGACCGTCGGTGGGCGACGGTGGCGGTGGCCCCGGTGATCGAGACGACCTGGCCGATGCCGGCCTCGGGCCGACGGGGGATCTCGAGGGTGGACCAGCGGCCGGCCTCGGTGTCGTAGGCGAACAGCCCGTCGGGCGCCTCCGTCCCGCACACGGGGCCGATGTCGTCGGTCACCGGCCGTTCGGGGCAGGTGGCGGCGGAGATCAGGACCCAC
>DATHEV010000514.1:0-10190 GCA_035318405.1 Iamia sp. | reverse complement strand
TCCTGGCGACCGTCGGCGATCGTGTCCTCCAGCCCCACCGCAACCCGGCGTGGTGGCCGCTGTGGTGGGTCCGCAACGTCGCCCTCGGCGTGGTCCGCTCGCTCGGCGCCCTCCTGGTGCTCGCCGTGGGCCTCTGCCTGTGGTTCGGCACCGACGCCTTCGACTCGCTCGACGCCGCCGGGCCCTGGGTCCTGCGGGCCACCGGGCTGGTCGCCGCCGGCATCCTGGCCCTCTCGATCGCCCGGGGCGGGCCCGGCTTCAGCAGTCACGTCGCCCTCGACGCCGTCACCCGCCGGCTCCTGCCGCGGGGCCGGCCCACGCTCCCCAGCCTCGTCCTCCTCCTGGTCTGCATCGGCGTCCTCGCCGCCGGCCTGGCCTTCCAGCCCGAGGCCTGGCCCCTCCGCTAGTCACACCGGGCGAACTCGGTGGAGTAGGTGCCCAGATCTGGGCACCTATCCCACCGAGTTCGCTCAGCTCGAGATCACGGCGTGGAGGAAGGCGAGGACGTCGGCGCCCTCGTCGGCCCGGCGGGACGAGGGCTTGCCCTGGCCGTGACCGGCGCCCCGCTCGACGCGCAGCAGCACGGGCGCTCCGTCCGGCGGCGCCGCCTGCTGGAGCCGGGCCGCCATCTTGCGGGCGTGGAGCGGGTCGACCCGTGAGTCCTCGGCGCCCGTCGTGATCAGCACGGCGGGGTAGCGGGTGCCGTCGACCACGTGGTGGTACGGCGAGTACGACAGCAGCCAGGCCAGGTCCTCGGCCTGCTCGGGGTCGCCGTACTCGGGCACCCACAGCCGGGCGATGCGGAAGCGGGGGAAGCGGACCATGTCGCACAGGGGGACGGCCGAGTGCACCGCCGCGCACAGGTCGGGGCGCCGGGTGAGGGCGGCGGTGACGAGCAGGCCGCCGTTGCTCCCGCCCCGGATGGCCAGGCGCTCGCGCCCCGTGCGCCCGGTCTCGACCAGCCAGTCGGCGGCGGCCTCGAAGTCGGCGAAGACCTGCGGCTTGCGGGCCCGCTGGCCGGCCCGGTGCCAGGCCTCGCCCTCCTCGGCGCCGCCCCGGATGCAGGCGACGGCCCAGACCCCGCCGCCCTCGGCGTGGGCCACCGCATCGGGCGAGTAGGCCGGGCTCATGGTGATGCCGAACCCGCCGTAGCCGGTGAGGATCGTCGGCGTCGCCGGTGACGGCGAGACGTCGGCCCGGCGCAGGCAGAACAGGGTGACCTGGGTGCCGTCGGTCGACGGGTACCGCAGGCGGTCGACGGCGAAGGCGGCGGCGTCGAGCCCGGTGGGCCGGCTCGCCCACGGGGCCAGGCCGTCGGCGCCGGTCCAGCGGTAGACGGTGGGCGGCACGGCGAAGGACGTGAAGACGATCGAGGCCTCGTCGCGGTCGCGGCTGGCCGACAGGCCCACCAGCGAGCCCTCCGTCGGCAGTGCGACGGCGACGCCGGCGGACGGCGCCGAGGGCAGGGTCGTCGGCCGGGCGAGGCGCACCAGCTCGGACACCGCGGCCCGGGTGCGGGCGACCAGCAGCGACTCGGAGGTCACGGCCACGCCCTCGACGACGGCGTCGGACGCGGCCAGGACGTCGACCCACGCGTCGGGCTCGGGGTGGTCGAGCGGGGCGGCCACGACCCGTCCCGTCGGGGCGTCGAGCGTGGTGGTGCCGACGAGGAGGTCGCCGACCACCCGCAGGTCGGTCAGGGCGTCGACCCCCTCGATGACGGTCCGCCAGGTGTCGGTGGTGCGGTCGCACAGGTGGACGTCGGTGCGGTCCCAGCCCAGCGAGGCGTGCACCAGCAGCCAGCGGTCGTCGCGGGACAGCCGGACCTCGGCCCACGCCGTCGGGTCGGGCAGGTCGTCCCACACCACGGTGTCGTCGGCCGGATCGGCACCGAGGTCGTGCTCGAGGATGGTGCGGTGGTAGCCGGCCTCGCCCTCGGGGACCGTGGCCGGGTCGGGGTACCGGGTGTAGAGGAAGCCGGACGAGTCGGACCGCCAGGCCACCGACGCCGCCCGGGTGCGCTCGATGGCGTCGGGCCGCCACGACCCGTCGGCCACCGAGACGACCCGCAGCGTCGAGAGCTCGTCGCCACCGGTCGAGGTCCCGACGGCGACGAGGGTGCCGTCGGGGGAGGGGTGGAACCAGTCGATGGCGGCGGTGTCGTCGTCCTCGAGGGCTCGGGGGTCGACCAGCTCCCGGCGGTCGGTGCCGTCGCCGTCGGCCGCGGCGACCACCAGCGTGGCCTGGTCGTGGCCGTCGGCCCGCTCGAGCGTGACGACGACGTCGCCGGCCACCGAGACGGCCAGCACGACGGGCACGTCGAGCAGCTGACGCAGACGGTCCCGCAGGGCCTCGCGTCCGGGCCGCGCCCCCAGGACCTCGGCCGTGCGCGCCGACTGGGCGTCGTCCCACTCCCGCACGGTGTCGGTGCCGCCGTCCTCCAGGGCTCGGAAGGGGTCGGCGACGCGATGGCCCAGGAGGATCTCGACCGGCCCGTCCGCCGGTGTGGGCGGAGGGTCCGGGACCGGCGGGAAGAAGGTGGTCAGGAGCCGGACGGGCTCAGGTGCCGGGCTGGGGCTCGGGGCTGGCCTCGGCCGGCTTGGCCAGGTCGGGCCCGGCGGCGGGGGCAGTGGTGCCGCCGAGGCCGAGCTCGGCCTTGAGCTGCGACAGCCGGGCCTGGGCCTGGGTGTTCTGGCTGGCCTGCTCGACCTCGAGCATCCGGCCTTCGACCGACTGGCCCTGGAGCTCCGACATGCCCTTGGCCTTGGCGTGGCGGGCCTCGATCTTGTCCCGGATCTCGTTGAAGGTCGGGACGTCCTCGCCCACCGTGGCCGACAGCTGGGCCATGGCCGAGTTCATCTGCTCCTGCATCTTCGCCTGCTCGAGCTGGCTCATGAGCTTCTGCTGCTCGGACAGCTTGCGCTGGAGGAGCATCCCGTTCTGGGACACGGCCGCCTTGGCCTGGTCGGAGGCCTGGGCCCCGGCGAGCGCCATGGCCTTGAGCTCCTCGACCTCGGCCTCGGTGGTGATCAGCTGGTTGGCGATGGTCTCGGCCGCGTGCATGTACTCGGTGGCCTTGGTGGCGTCGCCGGTCTTGGTGGCCTCCTCGGCCATGATGATCGCCTGGCGGGCGTTGGCGTTCAGCTTCTCCAGCTGCTCCATCGCCCGGTTCAGCCGGCTCTCGGTGAGCTTCTGCTGGGCGATGACGTTGGCGGCCTGCTCGGTCAGCACCCGGTGGTTGCGCTGGGCCTCGTCGATGGCCTGCTGCAGCTGGATCTTGGGGTCGGCCTTCTCGTTGAACTTCTGGTTCGCCCCGGCGGTCATGTACTTCCAGAACCGACGCATCAGCTTGATCATGCGGCGAGTGTACCGAGGGCTCCGAGCGAGGCCCGTCCGGGCGCCGTCGGCCCGCGTTGGGCCCTGCCCGGACAGGGCCGGGTCGCGGCGGACATCTCCTCGGCAGGGCCTCGGAGAGCAGGCCACTGTGCGTCTGGGTCGCCTCGCCTGGCGGCTCGGCTCCTCAGCGGGCGAGTCGGCCCAGCGGTCCCGGCAGCCGGCGGGCCAGGCCGGCGTCGCGCACCACGCCCAGCACGAGGGCAGCGAGGACGTAGACCACGGCCCCGACGACGACCCCGAGGAGCAGCCCGACGGCCAGCAGATCGGGGTCGATCGACGTCAGCGCCATGACCTCCGCGACGACGGCGGCGGCCATGAGCCCACCGGCGGCCAGGCAGCGCAGCAGGGTGCTCACGAAGCCCCGGAGGTCGAAGCCGGGCGGCATGCGGCGGAGGAGGACGGCGATGGCCAGGGCGGCGGCGCTGAGGTAGGCGATCGAGTAGGCCAGCGTCAGCCCGGTGATCAGCGAGAACGGGATCGTGAGGCCGACCGCCAGCACGATGTTGACGAGGTTCTCGATGCCGTTGATCCAGAACGGCCGCTTGGTGTCCTGGAGGGCGTAGAAGGCCCGCAGCACGAAGAGGTAGACGGAGAAGCCCAGCAGGCCCGGGGCGAAGCCGGCCAGGGCCTGCGCCACGGGCACCGCCTCGCCCAGCCCCCGTTCGGGCCGGAACATCTCGGCGTCGGGGCCCAGCCGGACCACGAGCAGGGCCAGGGTCAGGTAGCCGACGGCGGCCGGCAGCATCACCGCCACCAGCAGCCGCAGCCCCTGGAGCAGCCGGGCGTGGAACGTCGGCCACGCCCGCTGCACGAACGCTCGGGCCAGGTCGGGCTGGAAGGTCGTCATCAGCGAGACGGCGAGGAGGCCGTGCGGGAGCTGGAAGAAGATGAAGCCCACCTGGTAGCTGCGGACCGAGCCGGAGTCACCGAAGGCGAGCAGGAGGACGGTCTGGGCGGCCACCTGGTTGGCGATCACGTAGCCGAGGGTCCAGCCCGACAGCCCCGCCGCGGCGCGCACCGCGGGGTGGCGCAGCGAGGGCCGGAACCGGATCCGCACGCCGGCCCGCCGCAGCGCCGGGATGATCGAGATGGCCATGGCCGCGATGCCGCTCGTGGTGCCCAGGCCGAGGAGGATCAAGAGGCCCCGGCTCGAGTCGACGTCCTCGAGGGTGAGCTTGCCGGACCCACTGGTTCCGGCGATGACCAGGACGGTCACCACGATGACGTTGTTGAGGACGGGGGCCCAGGCGGCGGCGAAGAACCGGCGCCGGGCGTTGAGGAGCGCCGACCCCAGGGCCATGGCCCCGTAGAAGAAGACCTGGGGGACGAAGAGCACGCTGAGGTAGATGCCGACCCGGAGGGACTGCCCCGGGTCGACGTCGTCGTCGACGTTCTGGTTGTAGAGCAGGATCAACAGCGGCGCCACGACGAAGGCGATGAGCGTCAGGGCGGCGAGGGCGGCGAGCGTGACCGAGACGACGGCGCTGGTCGCCTCCTCGTCGTCGGTCTCCAGGTGCTGGGTGAACAGCGGCACCAGCGTGGCGGTGAGGATGCCGCCGAGGATCAGCTCGTAGACGATGTTCGGCGTGTTGTTGGCCAGCAGGTAGGCGTCGGCCAGGCTGCTCGCCATCAGGTAGACGGCGAGCAGGCGGGCCACGCCCGTGACGCGCGACAGCGCCGTCCCGGTCGCCACCACCAGGTTGTCCTTGAGCAGGCGCCGGCCGCCCGACGGCGCCGATGGAGCCGGGGCTCCGGCCGGCGGTTCGACCGGTGGGGCCTCGGCCGGCAGGACCTCGGCCGGCGCCGGTGCGCCCGGGCGCATACGAGGCGGGGGCGGGCCGATCCGCGGGGTTCCCGGCTTCGCCGGGGCGGGGGCCGGCGGGACGGCGATGCGGACGGTGGGGGAGTCGAGCAGCGCGGGGGCGGGCCGGGGCTCGGCCACCCGGCGGCGGATGGCGCGGGGCGGCGGCTCGCCGATGGTGAAGACCGAGGTCCCGCCGATCAGGCCCGTCTCCGATCCCTCGGCCGCCGCCGTCATCGAGCTCTGGCGGGCCGACTCGACCGCGGCGCCGAGGTCGGCCACGTCGCCCAGCACGTCCGACCAGTGCGGCTGGTCGCGGCGCTCGCTCACGGTGAGGGGGCCGGGGTGCCGCCGGCCGCCGTGCCGCCACTGGCCGCGCCGGCATCGTCGAGGGCCAGGCGCAGCGCCTCCATCTCCGAGACGATGCCCTCGACGTCGCCCCCGACCGCCGTGGCGTGGGCCGCCGGCCCGGTGCCGGTGGACAGCTCGATGGCCCGGGTCACCGACTCGTCGAGGCGGGCGTCGAGCAGGCGCAGGGTGGTCACCGCGTCCTCGATCACGCCCTGCATCCGCTGGGCGCTCGCCAGCTGCGAGCGGATGGCCTCGGCCACCTGGGCCGCCCGGGGATCGGTGCTGGTGGCCTGGCGGGCCTCGGCATCGGCCAGCTCGGCCTCGAGGGCGCCGGTGTCGACCCGGCCCCTGGCCCCCGACAGCGTGTGGCCGCGGCGGGCGACGCGCCAGGTCTCCTGGAGGCCGTCGTCGAGCCGGTCGCCGATCTCGGCCAGGCGGTCGCGGAGCGGCCCGGCGTCCATGGCCCGCACCGCCTCGTCGAAGCGCCGGCGGGCGGCCAGGGCGTCGGCGACGAACCGGCGCCACGGCTCCTGCACGGCGAAGGGGTCGATGCCGGCGGTGGCGGAGGTGTTCCGCGGCACCGCCGCCAGCACCCGGCCGCCGTAGGCCAGGCCGGCGGCGACCACCCCGGCGACGACGCCGAGGGGCAGGCTCAGGGGAGCGGTGGCGACGATGCCGACGGCCGCGGCCCCGCCGGCCAGCAGGATCGAGCTGGGCGCGGTGACGGCGCGGGCGACGGGCGGCGACCAGAACCGATCGCGGAAGCTGCGCCGGGCCACGTCAGAAGTTGCTGACCACGGCGGCGAAGACCCGGTCGATGGTGGCGGGGTCGCTGGCGTCGTAGGCGGAGGAGTTGCTGGCCTCGGCGATGTCGCGGAGCGTGTCGAGGTCGGCGTCGCCGCCGTAGGCGATGGGGAAGATGCGGATGGGCTTGGCCAGCTCGCTCGAGGTGCTCTCGCGCAGGCTGGTGATCAGGTCGTCGAGCTGCTGCTGGTCGTCGTCGGCGTCCAGGTCCTCGTTCTCGCCGTCGGTCAGCACGATCACGGCGTTGATGCGGTTCGGGTCGTAGGCCTCCACCGCCTCGTCGAAGGTGGCCTGGGTGACCTCGTAGAGAGGGGTGCCGTCGCGCGGCGACTGGGCCTCGATCTCCCGGCGCAGCCGCTCCTTCTGGGCGTCGTTGATGGGCTCGGCCGGGGCCAGGTCGACGAACGAGGCGGCCTGGTCGTCGCCCAGCCCGGTGGTGAAGATGCGCAGCCCCACCTCGTCCTGCTCCTTGAACTGGTCGAGGGCGGTGATGGCGGCCTGCTTGGCCAGGTCCAGCTTGGTCTCGGTGCCGCCGTCGGTGGCCGGCTCGCCCATCGACCCCGACACGTCGAGGACGATCGTCACCCGGGCGCTCTTGCGCTGCTCGTCCCAGTTGGACAGCAGGTCGACCATCACCTTCGGCTCCGGCGTCTCGAGCAGGGTCGCCGGCTGGTCCGGGTCGACGCCGAGGTCGGCGGTGATGGGCTCGGCCAGGGCCACGTCGGGGTTGCCGGGCCGGAAGCCGAACTCCAGCACCTTCTCCTGGTTGGCGGGCGACTTCACGAAGTCCTCGAACACGCCGGCCGCCAGGCGCTCCTCCTCGCTCACCCACTCGGCGTCGAGCACGATGAAGGGGTTGTCGGAGTAGATGGTGCCCTCTTCGGGATAGATGGCGACCAGGGGGATCCGCGGTGGTTGTGGGCGCTCGCCGGCATCGGTGTTCCCGTCGGGGTTGCCGCGGTTGTAGTCGATGACCGACTTCTCCTCGACGGCGGCGGCCGAGACGTAGGTGAGCGACGTGCCCCGCTCGTCGGTGCGGTACCAGTTGTTGAGGAAGGTGAGGGTGGTGTCGCCGTAGTGGACGACCGCGGACTCGACGGCCCGGGCGCTCTCCTGGACGGCCGGGAGGTCGAGGTCCTCGGTGGACAGTCCCTCGGTCTTGCCGGCCGAGGCGTAGGCCTGGGCGATCAGCGCCGACAGCCCGCTGGTGGAGAAGTTGGGGTTGGTCTTGCCGAGGCGGAACGGGCCCCACTCCGGATGGCCGAAGGCGGCCCAGCCCTGGGGGTCCTGCGCCAGGCGGATGACGTCGGCCCAGCCGACCGGCTCCTCCGGGTAGCCGAGGGCGTCGGCCATGGGTTCGGGCATGGCGATGACGAGCGGCGTCTGCATGAACGGCTCGGCGTCGCCGACGATGGTGTCGCCCCGGCGCTCGTTGACGATGGCGCCCCACGACGAGGCGGCCGGTGACCACACGACCGGGCGGGGGCCCTCGAGGTTCTCGTCCCACTCGGTCGAGAGGAGGTCGGCGGCCAGGCCCGAGGCCTTGGTCTGGGGGCGGGCGAAGGCGCAGCGACCGCCCTCCAGGGCGGCCTCGTCGGAGCCGTTGAACTCCCGGGCCAGCTCGGTCATGAGGGTGGCCTTCTCCGACGAGACGGCCAGGTCGATCACGACGCAGTCGCCGGGATCGCCGAGGTCGTTCCCGTCCTCCTGCACCGACGCCGATGGCTCGTCGTCCCCCCCGCTGCACGCGGTGGCACCGGTGAGGAGCAGGGCGACGGCCAGCCCCGCCGTCAGTCGCAGACGTGTCCTCATCCGAGCCTCTCCTGCAATGCGTAGATGATGTCCGCCTGGGGGAGGCCGGTGGACGGGTCCGGTCCGCCCTCCCAGCCGGCCTCGGCCAGCGCGTCGAGCACAGTCTGGTCGGTGATGCCGTCCCCGAGCGCTCGGACCGCGTCGTCGCCCCGGTCCCCGAGCCCTGCCAGCGCCACGCCGATGATGACGCCGGGGGCCAGCGGTGCGGCCGTGAGCCCGCGCGTCGGGCTGCGGTCGATGCGCCCGTCGGCGTAGCCGGAGGTGGTGACGATCCCCGCGTATCGCCCGACCTGGGTCACGATCGTCTCCTGCTGGTCGTCGAGGGCTCCCGGCGCGCTGTCGACCAGGTCGTTGAGGCGGCCATCGGTGTCCCCCTCGTCCAGGGCGGGGTCGAGGCCGCGGGCGAGGGCGCCGTCCCCGGCCAGGCGACGGAGGGCGCCGCCTGCCGCGAGCAGGCCGGCCGAGCTGCCGATGGACGGGACGCCCACCTTCTGCAACTCGGCGGCGTCAGCCACGCAACCCCACTCGGCGCCAGGGCAGTCGAGGCGGCGATCAGCGAACGTCAGCAGGGTCAGAGCGGACGACGCCACGGACCGGGACTCGGCCGCCAGGGCGCCGGCGCCCAGGTCATCGCGGGCGAAGTCGAACACAGCCGGCATCGGGTCGAGGGTCAGCCAGGCGTCGAACGGGGGCCGCTCCTCGGTGTAGCGAGATTGCATCTCGCCCCACGACAGGACCTCGACCACGGCGACGCCGGGGAGGGCGGCGACGGCGTCGCAGGCGGCCTCGCCGAGGTCCTCGTCGCACAGGACCCGGTAGTCGCCAGCGGCCGTATCGTCGCCGTCGCTCGGCTCCTCGGCGCTTGGGCCGGAGGTCGTGTCGTCCTCGTCGTCGGACAGTCCTCCCCGCAGGGCGAAGGCCCCGGCGACCAGGGCGATCGCGACGACGGCGGCGAGGAGGCGGGCCAGCCGGGGCGGCATGGCCGCACGGTAGTTGTCACCGGCCGGTGCACCCCGCCAGACGCCGGGGTGGCCGCCCCGGCTCAGCCCTCGGGCGGGCGGCGGCGGATGGTGGAGTCGGCGGCGTCGCCGAGGTCGGGGATGTCGGCGGCGACGAGGGTGGTGAGGTCGTCGTCGGTCGGATCCTCGATGGAGACCACCCGGCCGGCGTGGCGGGCCACGGCCGCCTCGAACAGGTTGCGGGCCACCCGGCCGTTGCCGAAGCCCTTGTCGCGGGGCTGGTCGTCGAACCAGGCCCGCAGCTTGGCCTCGGCCTCCTCGTCGCAGGCGTAGCCGCTCGTCTCGCCCATCGACGCGAAGATCGCCAGCAGGTCGTCGGTGGAGTAGTCGTCGAACACGATCGTCTTCGGGAAGCGCGAGCGCAGGCCCGGGTTGGCGTCGACGAACTCGCCCATCTCGTCGGGGTAGCCGGCGACGATCACCACCACCCGGTCGCGGCGGTCCTCGACCAGCTTCACGATGGTGTCGATGGCCTCCCGGCCGAAGTCGTTCCCGCCCCCGCGCACCAGGGCGTAGGCCTCGTCGATGAGGACGACTCCCTCGTCGGCCCGGTCGAACACCTCGACGACCTTGGTGGCGGTCTGGCCCACGAACCCGGCGACCAGGCCGCTGCGGTCGGTCTCGACCAGGTGGCCCCGCTCGACCACGCCGAGGGTGCGGTAGATCTGGGCCAGCAGCCGGGCCACGGTGGTCTTGCCCGTGCCCGGGTTGCCGGCGAACACCAGGTGCCGGCTCTGGTCCACCACCGGCAGGTCGCGCTCGGCCCGCAGGTTCTGGACCCGGATCAGGTCGGCGACCAGCTTCACCTCCGCCTTGACGCCCTTCAGCCCGACCAGAGCGTCGAGCTCCGCCATGAGCTCCTCGATGGGGCGGGGCGGGGGGAGGGCGGCCACGTCGGCGTCGCCGGCCGCATGGCCCGCGAGGGAGGTGGGATCGGGCACGCCGGGTTGTGGCGTCTCGGGCCCGCCGACGGCGCCGGCCCGGGCCATCGAGGTGCGGAACCGCTC
>DATHEV010000513.1:0-2070 GCA_035318405.1 Iamia sp. | reverse complement strand
GTCGCGCTCGGCGGGGGTGGCGGCGTTGGCCGGCGGGGCACAGCGCACGGGACAGGTGATCCAGCACCCGGTGAGGTGCAGCCCGTCGTCCCGGTGGGTGCTGGTGGGCTGGGAGGCGTAGCCCGCTCGGTGGAGGGCGGCGTAGAGGACGTCGCCGGAGCGGTCGCCGGTGAAGATGCGCCCGGTGCGGTTGGCACCGTGGGCCGCCGGCGCCAGCCCCACCACGGCCAGGTGGGCGGCCGGATCGCCGAAGCCGGGGACCGGTCGGGCCCAGTAGGTCTCGTCCCGGAAGGCGGCCCGCTTCTCCCGCCCGACCTGCTCCCGCCACGCCACCAGCCGGGGACAGGCCCGGCAGTCGACGATCTCGGCCTCCAGCGCCGCCAGCCCGGCCCGCCGCGCCGCGAGCGAGGCGGCCGGGGAGCCCGCCGGGCCCGTCACCCGGCGCCCGCGAGGTCGTCCTCGATCGGGACCTCGACCTGGCGCAGCTCGGGGGCCAGCCACCGCGAGATGAGCAGGGCGCCGGCGTCGCGGAAGTGGAGCCCGTCGGCGCGCAGGTAGATGCCGTCGATCGACTCCTTGCACTCGCCGTCGGGGCACACGTACTCGGCCATGTCGATCGTCTCGGCCTCGGGGCTGCGCGCGCCCACGTCCTCGATCACCTCGTTGATGCAGTCCTGGCGCTCGTCGAAGGTCTCCTTGTCGTCGGGGGACAGGGGGCCGGTCGGGGCGGTGACGAGGTCGACGACGGCCCCGGCGGAGGCCAGGAGCGTGACGGCCTCGGTGAGGCGCTGGCGCCAGCGGCGGTCGTACTGGGGACTGCACGGCCAGACGTCGTGGCCGTCGATCGGGATGGGCTCGATCCCGCCGAAGGCGCCGAACAGCACCATCACCACATCGGGCTGGTACTCGGCCAGCAGGTCGGGCCAGTCGATGCTGCAGTTCCGCACGAAGGTGGCGTCGGCGGGCGGGTCGGCGCCGACGTCGCGCATCAGCGAGCAGCCCACCCGGGCGCCGTTCACGGTCGTGAGCCCGAGGACCGGCTCCTGCGGCACCAGCCCCTCCTCCGCCAGCGAGAAGGCCACCGAGTCGCCGACCACCAGCACGACGGGGTCGATCAGCTCCTCGACCCGGGCGACGGGGGCCGTGGTCGTGGGGGCGGTCTCGCCCGCCGGCGGAGCGGTGGTGGAGACGACGACCCGCTCGGCGGCCGAGCGGGGGCCGAGGTCGGGGCGGGTGGCCTCCTGCGAGGCGGGGGCGGCGTCGACGGCCCCGATCGAGCCCACCAGCAGGGCGGTCACGGCGGCCGCCACGCCGATCGGCGCCAGCCGGATCGACGGCCAGCGCCACTCGCGCCGGAGGATCGGTTGCTCGATGAAGCGGTAGCTGGCCACCGCCGCGACCAGCGACAGGGCGACGCGAGCCGCCGTCAGCCACCAGTCCTGGAGGCCCAGGTCGGCCTCGCCGAGGAAGCGGTAGATGGGCCAGTGGTAGAGGTACAGGCCGTAGCTGATGGCGCCCAGGGCGCGCAGCGGCGGCAGGCCCAGCACGAGCGCCACCACGCTGGTGCCCGGCGTGCTGATGTCGACGATGATCATCACCGCGGCCAGGCCGCAGGCCAGCAGCCCGCCCCGGTAGAGCACGGGCGAGGTGCCGTCGAGCAGGATCCAGACGACGCCCAGGAAGGCGAGAGCTGCCACCGCCCCGCCGGCGAGCACGGCCCGGGCCACCCCTCGCACCGGCATGACCGACCCGCTCACCCGCTGGAAGCAGGCCGCCGCCGCGCCCAGGAGGATGGCGGCGACCCGGGTGTCGGTGCCGAGGTAGAGCCGCTCGAGCGACGCCCCGGCCAGCGAGGCGGCGATCATCCCGCCGGCGGAGAGGGCGGCACCGACCAGGGCGATGGTGCCGAGCAGCCGGACCCGGCGCTCCTTCGAGCGGTTGCGGCCGATGCCCCGGGGCCAGCGCCGCTGGACCGACAGGACGGCCAGGACGACCAGCGGCCACAGCAGGTAGAACTGCTCCTCGATGGCGAGGCTCCACGTGTGCTCGAGCCACGACGGCGTGAGCGTC
>DATHEV010000512.1:0-5448 GCA_035318405.1 Iamia sp. | reverse complement strand
GCGGCCACGGTGGCCTCGGTGCTCTCGGCCGCCCGGACCAGCCACACCAGGCCGCCGATCGACACGAGAGCGGCCAGGAGGTGGAGGCGCCCTCGGAGCTTGGGCCGCTCGAGGATCTCCTTGATCTGGCTCACAGCCTCGTCGACGGTCTCCACGGCAGCACCTCCTCGTTCGGGCTTCCCGCACCCTGTCGGTCGACACGGTGCTCCTATGAGGTCGACCGTACCGGGGCGGACCCCTGCCGCCCAGGGCGGGGTGACCCCTGACCCTCAGCCGTCGCCGGGTTCGGCGCGGGGTGGGTCGACGATCAGCGACACCAGGACCAGGAGGTACGCGACCTCGATGACCGCCACGATCCACACGCCCCGCGGCTCATCGGTGCCGAGGATCAGCCACGCCTGACCGACCAGGAGGGCGACGGTCGCCACCACCAGCGTCACGACCGCGCCCGTCCGGGCCCGCCACACGCCGAGACCCAGCGAGAACGCCACCACCACGACCACCAGCCCGAACACGGCCACCGACACGGCGAAGAGGGTCATCTCCCTCCAGGAGAAGATGTCGTCGTGGACCTCGCGGTAGCCGAAGGCCACCCCACTGATGCTGAACATCCAGGCGAAGAGGACGAGGACCACGACGGCGGCCAGCGGGAAGATGACCACGCCCTGACGCCCGTCGAGGTCCTCGGCCGGCGGCCACCGTCGGGCCCCGCGCAGCACCCCCCGGATGGCCGCCCCGCCGACCACGAGCGGCACGACGGCCAGCAGGGCGGCCACGGGCAGCGAGGTCGACATGTCCTGCGCCGGCTGCTCGGTCGCACACCCGGCCAACAGCGCGACCAGCCCGCCGACCACCCCCGCCAGCCGCCACCGGGACACGCCCTGACGCTACTCCTGACCGGCATCCGGTGGCGGCCGGCGGGCTGCGGGAGGTCGCCTTCGCTACCGTGGGCCCCGTGCTGCTCGTGCTGCTCGCCCTCGTCGTGGCCCTCGCCGCGGCCACCCGGTCGACCTGGAGCCCCTGCGGGCTCTCGATGCTCTCCACCATCACGCCGATGGCTGAGCAGTCCCGGGGTCACCGCTACGGCGTCACCGCCACCTGGTTCATCCTCGGCGCCGGTCTCGGGGGCCTGACCCTCGGTGGCGCCGCCGCCCTGCTGGCCGCCGGGCTCTCCGTCCTCGACCTCTCGACCACCGCCACCTTCGGCGCCGCCGCCGTGCTGGCCGCCGCGACCGCCATGGTCGACGCCGGCACCTTCGGTCGCCGGCCCCCGTTCTTCCGCCGCCAGGTCGACGACGCCTGGCTGGCGAAGTACCGGGCCTGGGTCTACGGCGGCGGCTTCGGCTGGCAGATCGGCGTCGGCCTGGCCACCTACATCATGACCGCGGGGGTGGTCCTCACCGCCCTGCTGGCCGTGCTCACCGCGTCGGTCACCCAGGCCCTCGCCATCGGCGTGATCTTCGGCCTGGCCCGGGGCCTCGTCGTCCTGCTCGGCGCCCGCATCACCTCGCCCGGCGCCCTCGGTGCCGTCCACCAGCGTCTCGACGCCCTCGAGGCGCCGGTCCGCTGGGCCGTCGTCGGCGTGCAGGTCGCCGTGGCCCTCCTGGCCGCCGTCGTGGCCTGGGGCCCGATGGCCGCCATCCCGGTGGTCCTGGCCTGCGCCATCGCCCTCGCCGCCCGCCTCCCCCTCGGCCTCCGCGACCCCGCCCAGGAGCCCGCCCCCAGCTGATCGCCCTTCTCGGGCCGTCGTGGGAGAGGCCGGTCACTCGGTGCCTGGCACCATGTGACTGAGGGACACTCGGTGCCTGGCACCGAGTGTCCGTCAGTAGCCGAGGTGCTCGTGGCCGTGGAGGCCGACGGGCGGACCGCCGGTGCGGCCGGCCCGCAACCACTGGGCGGTCGACGTGCGGGCGTCGCCGACGAGCAGCGATGCCTTGCTGAAGTCGGTCGGGGCCACCCGGACCGGGCACAGCGGGGGCACGACCCGGATGTCGGCGCGGTCCCCGTACACCTCCAGGTCGTGGGCGAGCCGGCGCTGGACGAGGACGTTGAGCCCCTGGAGGGCCATGCCCAGCGCCGACCGGGGTGGCTCGGGCAGGGCGCAGGCATAGCCGGCGGGCAGGACCCAGATGACGTCCGCCCCCAGGGTGATGGCGTGGGAGATGGGGGCGTTGTCGACGACGCCGCCGTCCATGAAGGTCCGGCCACCCAGCTCGACCGGCGGGAAGATGCCGGGGATGGCCGCGCTGGCCAGGACCGACTCCACCGCCGGGCCCCGGGACAGGGCGACGTCGGCCGACGTGCACACGTCGACGGCCACCACCGTCACCGGCACCGGCGCCTCCTCCAGCAGCCGGTAGGGCAGGTGGGTCCGGACCAGCCGGCCCAGGGCGACGGGTGACACCAGGCCCTGCTCCCGGCCGCTGGCGCTGCGCAGGCTGCGGAGGGGCGAGGTGGGGAAGACGTCCTGGCGGCGGAGGCGGGACCAGACGCCGGCGAGGGCCTGCGCCCCTCCCCCGCCGGGGCGTCCGGCCATGAAGGTGGCGTTGACGGCGCCGACCGAGGTCCCCACGTAGAGGTCGGGGTGCACGCCGGCCTCCTCCAGGGCCAGCAGCATGCCGACCTGGATCGCCCCGAGGTTCGCTCCCCCGGTGAGCACGAAGGCCGTCGTCACGGCCGGGGAGCCTGCCACCCGCCGCCGAGCCGCGCCCGCGTACCCGCCCGGACGAGAACGCGTTCTAGTGTGGGTCCCTTGCCGACCTGGAGCGCGCCGTGACCGACCCCGTCCTCGATGGCCTGGACCTCACCAGCCCCGACCTCTACGCCGAGCGGGTCCCGCTGGAGGAGTTCGCCCTCCTCCGCCGCACCGCCCCGGTCTGGTGGAACGCCCAGACCGTCGAGGGGTCGGGCTTCTCCGACGGCGGGTTCTGGGTGCTGTCGCGCCACGCCGACGTCAAGGACGTGTCGTGTGCCCGCGAGGGCTGGTCGGCCGCCGAGAACGGCTCGATCGTCGCCTTCCCGGGCCAGCGCATCGAGGAGTCCATCGACATGCAGCGGCTCCTGCTGCTCAACATGGACCCGCCCCACCACACCGAGGTGCGGGGCGTCATCAACAAGGGCTGCTTCACGCCCCGGGCCATCTCCAAGCTGGAGGAGGGCCTGCGGGAACGGGCTCGCATCATCGTCGAGCAGGCCGTGGCCCAGGGCGACGGCAACTTCGTCACCGACATGGCCGCCGAGCTCCCCCTCCAGGCGCTGGCCGACGTGGTCGGCTTCCCCCAGGAGGACCGGGCCAAGATCTTCGACTGGTCGAACCAGATGATCGGGGCCACCGACCCGGACTTCACCGGCGACCCGCTCGTGGCCGCCACCGAGCTCCTGGCCTACGGCTACACCCTGGGCGAGGAGCGGCGGGCCTGCCCCATGGGCGACGTCGTGACCCGTCTCGTCCAGGCCGACTCGCCCGACGGCGCCCTCAGCTCCGAGGAGTTCGGCTGGTTCATCATGATCCTGGCCGTGGCCGGCAACGAGACGACCCGCAACGCCATCACCCACGGCATGCAGGCCTTCTTCGACCACCCCGACCAGTGGGAGCTGTTCAAGGAGCAGCGCCCCGCCACCGCCGCCGACGAGATCGTCCGCTGGGCCACGCCGGTGGTGTCGTTCCAGCGCACCGCCACCGAGGATCACGTGATCGGCGGCCAGGAGATCAAGAAGGGCGAGCGGGTCGGGCTGTTCTACGGCTCGGCCAACCGCGACGAGTCGGTCTTCACCGACCCGAACACGTTCGACATCCTCCGCGACCCGAACCCGCACGTGGGCTTCGGGGGCGGCGGCGCCCACTTCTGCATCGGGGCCAACCTGGCCCGGATGGAGATCAACCTGATCTTCGAGGCCATCGCCGACCTCGCCCCCGACATCTCGCCGCTCGGTCCGCCCAGGCGGCTGCGCATGGGCTGGCTCAACGGCGTCAAGGAGCTCCCGGTCAGCTACTCCTGAAGGCGCTCAGGAGGGTGAGGACCTCGGCGTCGGTGGTCTGGTCGAAGTCGTCGTACCACTCGCCCACGGAGCTCAGGTCGGTCCGGGGCATCGGGCACACGACCTCGTCGGCGATGGCGCCCAGCCGCGCCATGGTCGACGGCGGGCCCACGGGGACGGCCAGCACCACCCGGCGGGCGCCTTGGTGGGCGACGCTGCGGAGGGCGGCCTCGGCCGTCGCCCCGGTGGCCAGCCCGTCGTCGACCACCACGACGTCGCGGCCCTCGACCGGCGGGGTCGGCCGGTCGCCCCGGTAGGCCCGCACCCGGCGGGCCAGCTCGGCCCGCTCGGTGGCGACGATGCCGTCGATCGACTCGAGATCGGGGTGGCGGTGCCCGACCGCCTCCCCCCAGATCACGTGGTCGTGGCCCTCGGCGAGCGCCCCCAGGGCCAGCTCGGGCCGGTTGGGGGCGCCGACCTTGCGCACGACCAGCACGTCGAGCGGCGCCCCCAGCGCGTCGGCCACCGGCGCCGCCACCGGCACCCCGCCCCGCGGCAGGGCCAGGACCAGCGGATCCACCCACTCCCGCCCGGCCAGCGCCTCGGCCAGCACCTCCCCCGCATGCCTCCGATCGCGGTACCTCATGAAGAAGGCCTACCCCACCCACCGAAGTGGCGATCAGATCCGGCGGGAAGCCGCCGGATCTGATCGCCAGCTCGGGTCAGAACGTCTCAGGTCTCGGCGGTGACCTCGTCGCGGAGCTGGCGCTTGAGGATCTTGCCGGCGGCGTTCCGGGGCAGCTGCCGATCGACCACGATCACCTTGCTGGGGACCTTGAAGGCGGCGATGCGCAGGCCCACGAAGGCCTGGAGCTCGCCGGCGTCCAGGGCCACACCGGCCTTGGGCAGCACCGCCACGGCCACCTCCTCGCCCAGCCGCTCGTGGGGCACGCCGAACACGGCCGCCTCGTACACGGCCGGGTGCTCGTAGACGGCCGCCTCGACCTCGGCGCACGAGACGTTCTCGCCCGCCCGCAGCACGAGGTCCTTGGCCCGGTCCTCGACGTAGACGAAGCCCTCGGCGTCGATGCGACCCACGTCGCCGGTGCGCAGCCACCCGTCGACGATGGCCTCGGCGGTGGCGTCGGGCCGGTTCCAGTAGCCCCGGATGACCATCGGGCCCTTGAACCAGATCTCGCCCTGCTCGCCGACGGGCAGGGCCTTCTCGTCGGGGTCGCGCACCTCGACGAGGAGCGTCGGGAGCGACCGGCCCGTGCTGGTGGGGTGGGTGACGTAGTCCTCGCCCGAGTTCTGGGGGCCGAAGGCGTTGGTCTCGGTCATGCCGTAGCCGATCGACGGCCGGCCCCGGCGGAACCCCTTGTCGACGCGGGCCACGAGCGCCGGCGGGGCCGGGGCGCCACCGCCGCCCACGCTGACCAGGCTGGAGGTGTCGAACTCGGCGAACCGGGG
>DATHEV010000511.1:0-6980 GCA_035318405.1 Iamia sp. | reverse complement strand
GTGGGTGATGCGCACGGCCGAGTCGGTGGTGTTCACCGACTGGCCGCCGGGGCCCGACGAGCGGTACACGTCGACCTGGAGGTCGTTGGGGTCGATCTGGACGTCGACCTCGTCGGCCTCGGGCAGCACCGTGACGGTGGCCGACGAGGTGTGGATGCGCCCCTGCGACTCGGTGACCGGCACCCGCTGGACCCGGTGGGGCCCGCCCTCGTGCTTGAGGTGGGCCCAGGCGCCGTCCCCCTTCACCTGGAAGGTGATCGACTCGAAGCCGCCCATGGGCGAGGGGTCGGCCTCCATGACGGACAGGGCCCAGCCCCGGTTGGCGATCCACGCCTTGTACATCTCGAACAGGTCGCGGGCGAAGAGGTTGGCCTCCTCGCCGCCCTCGGCGCCGCGCACCTCGACGATGACGTTGCGGTCGTCGTTGGGGTCGCGGGGCAGGAGGAGCAGACGGATCTCGGCGTTGAGCCGCTCGATGTCGGCCTCGGTCTCGGCCACCTCCTCCCGCATCATCTCCTTCTCGTCGGGCTCGGCCTCGACCAGCATCTGCTTGGCCGTGGCCAGATCGTCGGTGCGCGACCGGAGCAGGAGGGCCCGGGACACGATGGCCTCGAGCTCCTTGTGGCGCCGGCCCAGGTCGGCCGACCGGGCCTGGTCGGCGTAGACGTCGGGGTCCGACAGCTGGGCCTCGACATCGGCCAGCTCCCGCGCCAGCTCATCCAGTCGCTCCAGCATCGGGGCCACGGTAGCGGGGAGGTGCCGACCGACCGCCGGGCCGCAGACCGTGGGACTACGGTCACACCATGGTGGAGGGTCGGCCGCGCCTGGCGCGACTGACGCACCCGGCGGTGGTGGGTGCGCTGGTCGCGGTGGCGGTCGTGGCCGTCATCCCCCTCGAGCGTCTCGCCCGGGACATCGTCGCCCCCCGACGGGGCGGGTCGAGAGGGCGACCCTCAGGCGGTCCCTGACGGCGGCTCGTCGGCGTCGAGGCCGAGCTCCTTGCGCATGGCGGCCAGCCGCTGGTCGGCGGCCCGCTGCTGGGCGGCGAAGTCGATCGAGCCCAGCTGGGGGTCGGTGGTGAGCGGCGGCGGTGCGCTCGGCGCGGCGGGCTCGACAGGAGCGGGCTCGGCCGGCGCGGGATCGGAGGGACCGTCCGCGGTCGGCTCCTTGGCCAGTGACGGCCTCTCCGCCGCGCGGGACCGCTGGGCCTCCTCGGCCTGACGGGCCTGGTGCTCGATGCGGGCGCGCGCCTCGTCGAGCGTGGGGGCGTCGCCCTCGCTGGCCAGCCACGGCTCGGCCCCGGCCCGGGCCCGCTGCTCGGCCTCGCGCCGGTCGAGCTCGGCGTCGCCCTTCTTCACCGTGTCGTCGAGCTTGGCCTTGGCGTAGCGGAGCCAGCGCTCCCACTGGGCCGCCATCAGCGTCCACCTCCGGGCGTCACGTCGCCGGCGAAGCCGGCGCCGTGAAGGGGCGGCGGTCGGGGTCGGGCTGGATCTTCACCCCCCGATCATGGCGGACCGGGGAACGTCCCGTCTGGCACGGCGGTGCCCCCGGTCGCCATCCTCTCGGGGTGACCGAGCCCACCGCCCCCGTCGTCTCGATGCCCTCGGTGGCGAAGCTGCTCCGCATCGTGTCCCTGCTCGAGGGCGTGTCGTACCTCGTGCTGCTCGGCTGCGTGATCGCCAAGTACGCCTTCGATGCCGGCGGCGAGGGCGGGGTCCCGCTCATGGGCCCGACCCACGGGACGATCTTCCTCGTCTACGCCGTGCTCGTGCTGATCGGGCGCGAGGAGCAGGGCTGGGGCACGGGCCAGACGGTCCTGGCCCTCGTCTTGTCGGCCGTGCCCTTCGGCGGCTTCTACGTCGAGCGCCGGATGATCACCATCCCGGCCCCGGCCCCCTGAGCCGGGCCTAGACCCGGCCGGCGGCCAACGACGCGAACCGGCCGTCGACCACGCCGTCGCCGGCGTGGAGGTCGGCCAGGACCAGGAGCACGATCGCGGTCTGGTACGGCCGCCCGTCCGCACCCGGGTTCGTCTCCCGGTGCGCCTGGAGGGACTGCTCCGCCCGCTCCTGGGCCTCGGCCACGAACCGCGAGAACTCGCTCGGAGCGAGGTCGATGGGCCCGGGCGCCTCGACCACCACCCCGTGGGAGAGGCGACGCAGCACCGCCATCTTCTCGACACCGACCGTGGCTTCGAGGCCGAGGGTCGCCCCCTCGTCGAGGGCATCGATCTGGGTGTCGGCCAGCTCGCGCAGCCAGGCCTCCGTCTGCCGGGCGCCCTGACCGATGGGCTCGGGGTCGAGACGCTCGATGTGCGGGAGGAGGTGGCGGGGGATCTCGGCCAACCACCGCCGCTGTCGGGCCCGCTGGGCGGCGAGCGCTGGGGTGTCGTAGGGGTCTCCTGATGTGGGCATCGTGTGTTCCTTCCATGCGGACGACCCATGAGAGGTCCAGCATGAACTCGAACCGATGCGACAGCCAGTGCGAATCGCTGCCCTAGGCCCAGGGGATGCGCCACTCTCCGTCGAGGCCGACGACGTCGGCGGGGTGGGCCAGGCGGGCAGCCAGGTCACGGGTGAGGGGCAGGGCGTCGCGGGCGGGCACGGCGAGGACCAGGCGGGCGCCGTCGGCCCGGGCGGCCCGGTCGTCGGCCGCCGCCGGGACGAGGTCCAGGTCGACGCCGGTCGAGCAGGTCACCACGACCGGCTCGCCGGCGGTGTCGAGCCCGACGGCCGATGCGACCGCCGTCTCCTTGAGGTTGGCCCGGCCCACGGCCGAGGGCACGGGGTGGAGGGCGGCGACGCCGATGCGGGACGGATCGGCCACCAGGGCGGCTCGCATCCAGCGTTCGGGCACCAGCTGGTTGAGGGGGTGGGGCGGGGCGTCGGGACGACGGTGCTCGGCCACGATCTCGACGGCCCGGTGGAGACGGTCGGCGGGGGCGAGGTGGGCGTGGGTCATCTCGGTCATCTCGCGGTCGAAGCGGCCGACGCCGACGTCGAGCACGGGGCCGTCGTCGCCCGTCGTGATCCGGGCCACCTCCAGCCCCAGCAGCTCGCCCAGGATGGCGCCGTCCTCGTCGACGGCATCGAGCCCGGCCTCGGCGAGGAGGCTGCGGAGGTCGTCGGCCCCGGGGACGGGGCGCAGGGCGGGCACGGGGGCGGGGGCGACGGCCGCCAGGTCGGCTCCGTCGGCCCGCCAGATCGTCGGGGCGGGGGCGAAGGGGAGGGCCCGACGGGCGAGGAGCCCGGCCGCGGCCGGGTCGTCGACGACGACGTTCACGGTCTCGGCCCCCCGCCGGTGGGACCAGGCCAGCGCCGCGCCCAGGCTATGGGCGGCATCGGCGCCCAGCAGGACCCAGGCGGTGGTGCCGACGACCAGCCCGGCCCCGCCCGGGAGCGCGCCAGGGGCCGCGTCGTCACCGACGCGGCCCCTGGTCAGGGTCTTCAACTTGGCGGCGTTGAGCGCCGCCAGCCGCTCCGGGCCGATCGCCATCAGGCGATCGCCGTGGCGATCAGGACTCGGTGTTCGTCGGCTTGCCCTTGCGGGCGCCGTAGCGCCGCTCGAAGCGGTCGATGCGGCCACCGGTGTCCACCAGCTTCTGCTTGCCGGTGTAGAAGGGGTGGCACTCGTTGCAGAGCTCGACCCGCACCGAATCGCTCGTCGAGCGCGTGGTGAAGGAGTTGCCGCACGAGCAGCTCACCGTGGTGTCGGTGTAGCTGGGGTGGATCTCGGTCTTCATGGTGTCTCCAGTTCTCGTCTCTGTGGCCCCGATACCGAACGGGGCTCCGACGAAGGTCTTCCATCTTGGTCCAACACCGCGGTATTCCCACCACTCGGGGTCGGTCAGGCCGTGGCGCGGGCCTTGCCCACCTCGTCCAGGAACTCCTTGTTGGTCTTGAAGGTCTTGAGCCGGTCGAGCAGGAGCTCGAGGGCGGCAGCGTCGCTGGCCCCCTCGCCGTCCTTGACCGCACCGAGGACCTTGCGCAGGGTGTCGACCTGGGCCACCTGGCGCCGCTCGAACAGCAGCTCCTCGTGGCGGGTCGAGCTGGCGTCGACGTCGATGGCGGGGAAGACCCGCCGCTCGGCCAGACGCCGGCTGAGCCGCAGCTCCATGTTCCCGGTGCCCTTGAACTCCTCGAAGATGTGCTCGTCCATCTTCGACCCGGTCTCGACCAGGGCGGTGGCGAGGATGGTGAGCGAGCCCCCCTCCTCGGCGTTGCGGGCGGCCCCGAAGAACTTCTTGGGCGGGTAGAGGGCGGCGGCGTCGATGCCCCCGGACATGATCCGGCCGCTGGGCGGGGCGGCCAGGTTGTAGGCCCGGGCCAGGCGGGTGATGCCGTCCAGCATGATGACGACGTCCTTGCCGTCCTCGACCATGCGCTTGGCCCGCTCGATCACCAGCTCGGCGACGTGGATGTGCTCCTCGCTGGGGCGGTCGAACGTCGAGGCCGCCACCTCGCCGTTGATGAGCCACCGCTTCATGTCGGTGACCTCCTCGGGCCGCTCGTCGACGAGCAGCACGATGAGGGTGACGTCGGGTGAGTTGAGCTCGATCGACCGGGCGACCTGCTTCATGATCGTGGTCTTGCCCGCCTTGGGGGGTGACACGATCAGGCCCCGCTGGCCCTTCCCGATGGGGGCGAGGAGGTCGATGATGCGGGTCGTCATGGTGGCGGCCGCGCCCGCGGTCTCCAGGGGGAGGCGCTCGTCGGGGAACAGCGGGGTCAGGTCCTCGAACCGGCGGCGCTCGCGCGCCGCGTCGGGAGCCTTGCCGTTGACGCCGTCGATCTGGAGCAGGGCCGGGTTCTTCTCGTTGCGCGAGGCGGGGCGGCTCTTGCCCGAGACCGTGTCGCCCTTGCGCAGGCCGAACTGGCGGACCTGCTTGACCGAGACGTAGACGTCGTCGGTCGAGGGCAGGTAGCCCCGCAGGCGGAGGAAGCCGTAGCCGTCCTCGCGCAGGTCGAGCAGGCCCTCGACGTCGACCGGGTCGCCCTCGTACTGGTCGGGCTGGCCGTCGCGGTTGCGACCCCGGCGCCGGCGCCGGCGGTTGCCCTCGTCGCCGTCGTCGCCGTCGCCGTCGCCGTCGGTCTGGCCCCGCTCGTTCGGGTTGCGCTCGTTCGGGCCGCCCTGGCCGCCCTGGTTCTGCCCGCCCTGGTTCTGCCCGCCCTGGTTGCGGTCCTGGTTGCCACCGCCGCCCTGGCCGCCCCCACCTTGGTTGCGGTCGCCGCCGCCCTGGTTCTGGTGGCCCTGGCCCCGGCCCCCCTGGTTGTTGGTGCCCTGGCCGCCCTGGTTCGCAGGGGTCCCCTGGTTGCTCTGGCCGCCCTTGCGGTCCTGGCCCTGGCCCCGCTCCTGGCCGCGCTCGCCGCCGCGGTTGCGGCCACCATCGCGACCGCCCTTCTCGGGCGCCGGCGCGGCGTCGGGCGTGGCGGCGTCCTCGGTGGGAGCGTCGTCGGACGGGGCGTCGTCGGTGGCCTCGGCCGGCTCGTCCGCCTCCGCCGCGGGGGCGGGGGCCTCGGCCGGCTCGACCGGTGCCACGGGGTCGAGGGCGAGCTGGGCCTCGGTCGGCTCGGCCTCGGCGGCCGGCTCGTCGGTGACGCCGGCGAGCTCGAAGATCAGATCGATGATGGACGACTTCTTCATCCGGGCCGGGGGCTTCTTGCCCAGCGACTCGGCGATCTGACTGAGCTCGTTGCGCTCCTTGCTCTCCAACAGGGCACGTTCAAAGCCACTCATCGGTGCTCTCTTTCGGGAGCCACTCCGGGCTCCGAGGTCCGTCGCCGCCGCACCCTGGGGGCGGCCGGAGACGGGGGAAGAAGGGACGTCCCGGCCCGGAGCCCACGGGTGACCGCAGGACAACCCCAGGGGGACCGCCGGAGCATAGCGGCGCCACCCCCGGCCACCCCAGTGACGGGTCCGGGCGAGCCGTCGGGTCGGTCGCGTGACAGGCGTCTCTTGTCAGTCCTCCTGTTTGAGCGTACGCTCAAAGCATCTGCTTGGAGCAGATGCTCAGAGCAATCGCTCGGAGCACCCGAACATGGAGGACCCTCATGACCGCCGAGAGCTACCTGGTCAGCGTGTACATCACCTACGCCGTGCTGGCGGTGGGGCTGACCGCCTGGCTGGCCCGCACCCTGTACCGCACCGGCGCCGTCTTCCTCGACGACGTGTTCGAGGACAAGCCCGAGCTGGCCACCGCCGTGAACCGCCTGCTGGTGACCGGCTTCTACATGCTCAACCTGGGCTATGCGTCGTTCCTGCTGCGGGCCGATCCCGTCGACGGGGCCACCGCCGGCATCGAGACGCTGGCCCGCAAGCTGGGGATCCTGCTGGTGAGCCTGGCGCTGGTGCACTTCGTCAACATGGCGGTCTTCTGGCGGCTGCGGCGCCGCAACGAGGTCCGCACCCTGCCGCCGCCCGTCGCCCCCCAGCAGCACGTCGCCCCGCCCCCCGGCCCCGTGGCCGGAGCGCCGACGTGGTGACCGAGGCTCGATCGGCCGATCCGGCCTGGCTGACCGTCCTCTACGACGAGCAGTGCGCCTTCTGCCGGCAGTGTCGGACGTGGCTCGAGTCGGAGCGCACGCTCGTCCCGCTCTCATTCCTGGCCGCCGGCTCGGCCGAGGCCGTGTCCCGCTACGGCACGTTGCCGTGGCGGGGCGTCGAGCTGGTCGTCATCAGCGACCGGGGCGAGGCGTGGATCGGGCCGGCGGCCTTCCTCATGTGCCTCTGGGCCACCGAGGACCACCGCCACCTGGCCCACGTCCTGGCCGGCAGGACGCTGGCCCCGCTGGCCGAGATGGCCCTCGCCTTCGTCTCGCGCCGGCGCCGACACCTCGCCCGGCTGGCCCGGCGGCGGGAGTGCGCCGGCGGCCGGTGCGGCACGCACCTCCACCCCGCATGACGGGCAGGTTGCTGCCCGGGGCGAGGGTCGGGTCGAATGGCGCCGTGACCGACGCCGACAGACCCCGCTCGACCGCCCG
>DATHEV010000510.1:0-6459 GCA_035318405.1 Iamia sp. | reverse complement strand
CACCCCCACACCCTGGAGCCCCCATGCCCCGTTCCTCCCCCCGACACCGGCTCGCCGGCGCCCTCACCGCCGTCCTCCTCGCCCTCGCCGCCACCGCCTGCTCCTCCGACGAGGCCACCGGTGGCGGCGACGGGGAGCCGCGCGAGGGCCCCGCGGTCGAGGCCGACACCGCCGTCGAGGGCTGCGACGGCGCCTGGACCGACGCGGCCGACGACGACCCCGAGCGCGAGCCGGCACGGTGCGACCCGGGCGCTCCGGCGGCCGAGCCCCTCGACGAGATGACCGACTTCACCATCGCCTCCGGCACCCTGTCGGGCGAGTTCATCAGCGCCGTCCGCTACGGGATCGAGCACGGCGAGTTCGAGGCCGAGAACCTCGACGTCGACCTCCAGCAGCTGACCCCGACCGACGCCCTCCCGCTGCTCGGCCGGGGCGAGATCGATGCGATGTGGTCGGCCCCCGACGCCGGCTTCTTCAACGCCATCAACGGCGGCTTCGACGTCCGGTGGGTGGCGGCCAACTACTTCGCCCCGCCGGAGTCCAAGACCGGGCTCTGGATCCGGACCGAGCCGGGTGAGCCGGAGCCGTCGATCGCCGACCTGGCGGGCAAGAGCTTCGCCACCATCGTGGGCAAGGGTTCGGTGTCGTCCTACCCGATCGCCCAGGCGCTGGCCGAGGAGGGGCTCACCCTCGACGACGTCGACTTCCAGACCCTCCCGGCGGCCGATCTCATCACCGCCTTCGAGAACGGCGCCGTCGACGCCGAGTGGCTGGTCGACCCGCTGTGGGTGCAGTTCGACGGCGAGCCCGGCTACCACTTCGTGGCCGGCCAGCCGCCGGCCGAGCCCCTCGGCGGCCTGCTCTACGGGCCGAGCATGCTGCGCGACGACACCGAGGCCGGCACCGCCTTCGTCCGGGCCTACCTCCGGACGATCAACACCTACTTCGCCGGCGACTACAAGGACGACCCCGACTTCGTGGCCGAGGTGGCCGAGATCCTCGAGGTCCCCGTCGAGCAGCTCTCGTCGGTCCCGTCGCTGATCATGGACTGGGAGATCCGGGAGGGCACCGTCGCGCGGCTCCAGCAGACCTACATCGACGCCGGGATCCAGACCACCGAGGAGCCGCTCCCGGAGGACGACGCCATCGACCGCTCGTTCTACGAGGCGGCCGTCGGCCACACCGGATGACCGGGGCGCCGACAACTACCGTCCGGGCCACGGCAAGGGAGGACGTACGTGCCGAGCGGATCGAACCCGACGGGCCGGGTGGTCGCCATCATCGACCACCTGATCCGCAGCCCCAGCCAGCCCTTCACGCTGTCGGAGCTGGCGCGCGCCGTCGACGTGTCCAAGACGACGTGCCTGGCCATCGTCACCGAGCTGGTCGCCACCGGCTACCTGCTCCGCCACCCGACCCGGCGCACCTACACGCTGGGGCCGAGCCTGATCGCCGCCGGCCAGGCCGCCGCCCTCCGGTTCCCCGACCTGGGTCCGGCGCTCCCGGCCATGGAGGAGCTGTCCGAGCAGACCTCGGCCCAGTGCGTGGCCATGGCGGCCATCGACGACCAGCTGGTCGTGGTGGCGGCGGTGGGTCACGACGACCCGCTCCACGGCCTGCCCCGGCTGGGCATCCGGGTGCCGTTCGTCCCGCCCTACGGCGCCAGCCTGGTGGGCTGGGCGGGCCCGGGCGCCTTCGACGACTGGGTGGCGCGGGCCGACCCGGCCCTGGCGCTCGACGAGGTGGACAGGCTGCGCGACGTCCTGGTGACCGGCCGCCAGCGCGGGTTCGTCGTCTCGGCCGAGATCGACCCCGGCAACCGGCTGCGCCCGGCGCTGATCGACATGCGGCACGCCGCCCGGGCCGTCGACTACGCCGTGCTGAGCCAGCTCCTCGCCTCGCGGCTGAACGAGGCCGGCTACTTCCTGCGCGAGGTCCGGCCCCGCTCGACCTACGCCGTGAACAACGTGGCCGCCCCCATCCGCCGGTCGCCCTCCGAGGTCCCCGTGGCCTTGTTGCTCCCGCTGTTCGGCTGGCGCATGAAGGGCCGCGAGGTCCTCGAGCTCGGCCAGGCGGTGACCACCACGGCCGACAAGGTGGCCCGGCTCCTCAGCCGCGCCCGCTGAGAGCCGGCCGGCGGGCCGGGGGCTCGCGGTGAGCGCGGACCCGTACCCGTGGCCCGACCTCGACCGCCTCTTCGCCCCCGAGGTGGTGGCGGTGGTCGGGGCCTCGGACCGCCCCGGCTCCCAGGCCGCCTTCACCTGGCGGATGCTGCGCCGCTGGGCCGAGCGGTCGGGGGCCGCCCTCTGGCCGGTCAACCCCAACCGCGAGGCCGTCGACGGTGTGCCCTGCCGGCCCACGCTGGCCGACGTGCCCGGCGAGGTCGACGTGGCCGCCCTCCTGGTGCCCGACACCCGGGCCGCGGTGGCCGCGGCCGCCGCCGTCGAGGCCCGCTTCGCCGTGGTGTTCTCGGCCGGCTGGGCCGAGGTCGGCGTCGAGGGGGCGGCCGCCCAGCGCGACCTGGTCCGCCTCCTCGACGGGCACCGGACCCGGCTGCTCGGGCCCAACACCAACCTCAACGCCTTCGACGAGATCCGCACCGACCGGGGCGGGCCGGCCATCGCCCTGCTGTCGCAGTCCGGCCACCAGGGCCGCCCGGTGTTCATGCTCCAGGAGAACGGCATCCGGGTGTCGCACTGGGCCCCGACCGGCAACGAGGCCGACCTCGACGCCGCCGACTTCGTCGCCTGGTTCGGGCGTCACCCCGACGTCGGCGTCATCGCCACCTATCTCGAGGCCATCCGCGACGGCGATCGCTTCCGCGCCGCCGTGGCCGAGGCGACGGCGGCCGCCGTGCCCGTCGTGGCCGTCAAGGTCGGCCGCAGCGAGCGGGGCGCCCGGGCGGCGGCGACCCACACCGGTGCCCTGACCGGCACCGACCTGGTGGTCGACGGCGCCTTCGCCCAGATGGGCGTCACCCGGGTCGACGACCTCGACGAGCTGGGCGACGTGGCTGCCACCCTCGCCCGCACCGGCCCGCCCCGTCCCGGCGGGATCGCCGTCTACTCGATCTCGGGGGGCACCGGCGCCCACGTCGCCGACCGTCTCGGCGCTGCCGGCCTGCCCCTCGCCACCCTCTCCCCCGCCACGCTCGAGCGCCTCGGGACCCTGATCCCCGGCTACCTCGACGTGTCCAACCCCGTCGACTGTGGCGGTCCGCCGGCGGCCGACGAGCGGGGTCCGCAGATCATCGACGCCCTCCTGGGCGACGACGACGTGGCCGTCCTCCTCACCGTGGTCAACGGGCCCATCCCGCCCATCAGCGACGCCCTCGTCGCCGACCTGGTCGCCGCGGCCGAGCGCACCGACAAGGTGGTCGCCGTGGTGTGGGGCTCGCCCGTCGGCACCGAGCCGGCGCTGCGGGACGTGCTCCTCGGGTCGTCGCGGGTGGTCACCTACCGGCGCACCGGCAACGCCATCACCGCACTGGACGCGTGGTGGAGCTGGCATCGCTTCCTCGCCGCCGGCGGCGATCGACCACCCGTCCCGTCCCCTCACCCCGCGCCCCGGTGGACGCCGCCGGACGGCCGCCGCGGCACCTGCTCGGAGCAGGAGGCCAAGGGACTGCTGGCCGCCTACGGCATCCCGACGACCCACGACGCCCTGGTGACCACCGCCGCCGATGCCGCCCGGGTCGCCGCCCGGGCCGGCGGCCCGGTCGTGCTCAAGGCCTGCTCGGCGGCGCTGCCCCACAAGTCCGACCTCGGGCTCGTCCGCGTCGGCGTGGCGGGGGCCCGGGACGTCCGGGCCGCCTTCCGGGACGTCCTGGAGCGGGCCCGCGAGGCGGCGCCCGGCGAGGTCGACGGGGTCCTCGTGTGCGAGATGGTGCGCGGCGGGATCGAGATGGCCCTGGGTCTCGCCCAGGACCCGGTGTTCGGCCCGACCGTCGTGATCGGTGCCGGCGGCACCGATCTCGAGGCCGCCCCCGACGTGGCCCACCTCGTCGTGCCCTTCGCCGCGGCCGACGTCCGTCGAGCCATCGACGGACTGCGTCTGCGGCCCCTCCTCGACGTCCACCGCGGCCGTCCGGCGGCCGACGTCGACGCCCTCGTCGCCGCCACGTGCGCCCTCGGACGGGCCGCCGACGAGCTGCGGGGCACCGTGGCCGAGATCGACGTGAACCCCCTCGTCGTGCGGGCCGAGGGCGAGGGCGTGGTCGCCCTCGACGCCCTCGTCGTCCTGGCCGACCCACCCGCCGCGTGAGCGGCATCGACGTCGGGCCGTCGGCGCTCTAACGTCCGCCCGTCCATCGACCGGGGAAGGGGCCACCGTGGCCATCCGAGACAAGATCACCGCCAACGCCCAGCCGCACCTGCGGGAGGGCGAGCAGGTCCAGGCGGTCATGGGGGCGCAGACCGCGAGCCAGTACCTGGTGCTGGCCACCTACATCCTCTTCTACATCATGAACTCCTACCGGACGATCGTGGCGACCGACCAGCGCATCCTGGTCTTCGACTCCGGCAAGCTGTCCACGACCAAGGCCCGTTCGATCGTGGCCGAGGTCGATCGCCGGACCCCACTCGGGCCGCCGAAGGGGCTCTGGCACCCGATCACCCTGGGCACGGAGACCGTCCGGGTCCACAAGCGCTTCTTCAAGGACATCGAGCAGGCCGACGCCCTGTCCGGCGCGGCCTAGGCCCCGACCCCCTGGACGGGTTCGGACTGCTGGGCCAGCAGTGCGGCGCACATCTGGTTGAACGGGCGCACGATCTCCGCCTGGAACTCCGACGAGCTCCGTCCCTGACGGCGAAAGACCGTCTCCTCGTCGACCCAGAACCCGAACTCTCCGGGCGCGTACTCGAGGTCCCTGACGTAGTGCACCGCCAGGGCCAGGAGATCGTCGTGACATCCCGTCCCCGAAGCCCGCGCCCGGCCCTCGTTCAGCTCCTCGATCGTGGCGATGGCCAGGGGGATCTCGCCCCCGGCGAGCAGGTTGTAGACGTCGCCGATCGAACGGAGGATGCCCCCCTCGTCCGCGCTGGTCGACTGGCGCGATGGCTCCGCGTCGCGCGACCTCAGGAGCAGGCGGAACAACGCCGCTGACACGAGGACGGTGTGGTAGTGGTTGCGCCAGTCGGTCGAGGTGATGTCGCCCTCCTCGATGCCCGGCCCCGGCACGAACCCGTGCTGGTCCACCTTCGCCAGCAGCCAGCCCACCGCCACGGCTTGGACCTCGGGGTCGATCTCGCCGTGGAGCAGGCCGATCAACACGAGCTCGGCCACGATGTCGCAGTTGTTCTCGGAGATGTACCGCAGGATGAGCGCATCGGTCGAGCGGCCCACCGAGACCGGCAGCGGCGGCAGCGAGAACGCCGGATCCGGGATCCCGAAGTTGTAGTAGAAGAGGAAGTGATGCGTGTAGGCATACGCATCCCGCAGGTTCGATCCGAGCGGATCGATGAACCCCGGAACGCCGAAGCGGATGATCTCCTCGGGCACCAGCGTCGCCTGTGGATGCCCGTAGGCCTGACAGAAGTTCCACATGTCCATCATGCGATTGGGCGCCCGCTCGAGCGACCACACCTGGCGGCCCCCCAGCACCCGATCGACCACCTCGCGCGTCTCGCCTTCCAGCGTGCCCGCGTACGTGCAGAACATGAGCGGCGAGGAGAACAGCAGGAACTCCTTCTGATGCCGCAACAGGAGCTGTCGAAAGCGCACGCTGTTGCACACGCTCGTCGTCAGCTGGGCCAGAGGGTCGAGCAACGGGGGCAGGCCGTCGACCTGGGCGATGGAGAGATAGAGGGCGAACTCGGCAAAGGCCTTTCGCCGGAGGAAGCGGTCGTCGGTATCGACCCACTCGAAGATGTCGAAACCGTCGAAGTAGCCGAGAAGCAGGGAGTCCGACTGCTCCACCGCCGCGGTCAGCCGCCCGCGGTCTTCCTCACCCGGTGAGGTGGCAACCGATTGGGCCTGTTCCATCTCAGGTGAGGAGCTGCTCCTCGGGCGACGGCATGTGGGTGAGCAGCACGACCTTGTCCCACGCCACGAGGTTGAAGCCGACCTCGTCGACCTTCGAGTCGAACGCCATCTTCGACAGCTCGCTCAGACGCATGTTCAGGTCGAAGGCGGGGCTGTTCAGGACGGCCAGCTTGTTGCGCCGGGCCTCGAGGGTGACGGGCTGGGCGGTGCTCTCCACCACCAGTGCGTAGCGATCGAAGGCGATGACCCAATAGCCCGCATCGCCCCCCGCCCCCACCTTGTTGATGAGCTCGCTCAGGCTGGTGTCGAGATCGACGATCTGCTGCTTCGCCAGGATCTCCTGGGCAACATCCCTGGGGAGAAGTTTGGGCATGGCGCGTCCTCCGTCCACAGTCATGGAGGTGGCCGCACGGTCACCCCCAGTGGCCCCCCAATCGGTCGGGCTACGCCGGTCAGTGGTACGCCTGTCGCGGGCTG
>DATHEV010000509.1:0-6587 GCA_035318405.1 Iamia sp. | reverse complement strand
GCGATCAGATCCGGCGGCTTCCCGCCGGATCTGATCACCAGTTCGCCGGGAGACGGTCAGACGGTCAGACGGTCAGACGGGGAGGTGGGCGGTGCAGGTGGGTTGGGTGGGCGAGGCGGCGAGGGCGTCGTCGTCGATGGGGGCGTCGCAGGCCAGGCAGCGGCCGTAGGTCCCGTCGTCGAGCCGCTCGAGGGCGGCCTCGACGGCCACCAGGTCGGCCGTCACGGCGTCCAGGTCGAGCGGCGGGTCCGGTGTCGGGTCGGAGATGACGGGATCCACGAGGCTCACCCTAGGAGCCGAGCCGACGCCGGTCGCGGCGGCGGGGCTTGACGGGACGGCGGTCGATCTTGCCGCGGGTGCTCCGCCAGCGGGCCAGGAGGGCGACGACCACGACCAGGACGACACCGCCCCCGCCGACGCCCAGCCACAGCGGGTCGACCGGAAGGTCGTCGTCGTCGGAGCCGGTCGCGCCGAGCGGCGCGGCGGCGACCTCGTCGTCGCCCGCCGTCGTCGTCGGGCCCGTGCCCGGGTCGGAGTCGCTCGACGCCGGCCCCGGGGCGGTCGACGTGGTGGTGGTCGTCGTCGTGGTCGTGGTGGTGGCCCCGACCAGGTCGTCGGGGACCGGCGGGAGGGAGTCGCCGGTGGTGTTCTCGATGGAGGCGAGCATGAACCCGGCGTCGAGCAGCTCGCGGGCGTGGGCGTAGTGGGCCTCGGACCCCAGGACCACGGCCACGAGGGTCCGGCCGTCACGCTCGGCGGCGCCGACGAAGGTCATCCCGGCCCGGCTGGTGAACCCGGTCTTGAGCCCGATGGCGCCGGGGTAGGCGCCGAGGAAGGCGTTGAGGTTGGTGACCGAGTGGGGCGCGCCGTCGCCGCCGGTCCACTCGTACGAGGGCGTGGTGGCGATCTCGGCCAGCTCGGGGTCGGCCAGGAAGGCCCGGGCGGCGATGGCCAGGTCGCGGGCGCTCAGCAGGTTGCCGCCGTCGATCGAGCGGTCGTCGTCGAGCCCGGCCGGGTCCCGCAGCACCGGGCTGTCGGCCAGCCCGAGCTTCTCGGCCAGCAGCTGCGCCTGCTGGGCGTAGCCCGGCATGGTGCCCCCGCCGGCGGCCTGGCCCAGGGCCCAGGCGGCGTCGTTGCACGAGCACATGAGCATGGCGTAGGTCAGGTCCCGGACGCCCCAGTGCGAGCCGTACTTCAGCGCCAGACGCCGGGGCGGGGCGTAGGCGGCGGTGCCCGAGATCCCGATCTCCCCCTCGAAGTCGAGCTTCTGGCGGACCAGGAGGGCGGTGAGGATCTTGGTCGTGCTGGCCGGCGGCAGCGCCTCGCGGGCGTTGGACTCGGTGATCACCTCACCCGTCTCGACGTCGACGACGATCGACGCCAGCGGCGGCGGCACCGGCACGACGGTGTCGGTCGGCCCCGGGGGCGGGGGCTCCTGGGCCGGCGCCGGGACGGCCACCGCCCCCACGGCGACGAGCGTCGCCGCCATCGCCCACAGCCCGACGACGAGACCCCTGATCACCCGCCGCAGCATCGGGCCATGGTGGCAGCAGGCGCGGTCCGGACCAAGGGCGCAGGTCGGGGGTGCCTCCCACCTCCCCGGAGGGAACGCATCCGGGCGCGGCGAGAACGACACCGGGCCGCCCCCTGACGGCCCGGCGCGAACCTCGCGGCCTCAGCGCTTGCGGGCCTGGCCGCTGTTGGCCGACACCCGGAGCGACGAGGCGTCGATGGCCTCGAAGTCACGACCCCGCAGCCGGCGGAGCGCCTGGAGGTCGTCGTTGTTCCAGCGGGGGTCGGGCACGCCGCTCATGAACCAGGCCGAGCCGTTGTCGGCGTTGATGGCCCCGTAGGTCTTGAGCGCCCGGATGATGGGCCGGACCGACGCCGGGTAGGCGCTCTCGTTCACCGCCGCCTTGAGCCGGAAGCGCTGGCCCATGGCCGGGGCGTTGGCGCTGCCGGTCGATCCGGCCTGGTGGCGGGCGGGCCAGACGTAGCTCGTGCGGCTGACCGGGACGGTCATGCGGATGGCGTGGTCGATCTTCCCGGCGGCCACCTCGTCGTAGCGGACGAGGCCGGGGAGGATGGGCAGGCCGGCGGCGTCGGCCGAGGTCCACCCGGCCGGGCGCAGGGCGTGGGAGCGGAGATCCCAGATCGCCCCGGAGCCGGCGGTCCAGCGCCCGCCGGACGCGGGATGGGCGTCGTAGAGCTCGTAGAGCCGGCAGGCGCCCTTGTCCACGATGAGGATGTGGCGATCGCCGTCGGCGTTGGGCCCACCCTCGATGGGCGGGTTGGCCGGGACGGGGTACGGGCCGACGTCGCTCTCGTCGTCGTAGTCGAAGGTCACCCGCACCTTGGGCTGGGTGCCCGGCACGACCACGTAGGGGATGCCGATGGGCCCGCCGTCCCACGTGCCGGAGCCGAAGTCGGCCTTGAGGGCAGCGTCGGTCCCGACGGTGGCGACCATGGAGGCGCTGTTGGTGAGCACGGGCAGCCCCCGCACGTCGGCGTGCCAGTGGCTGTCGGCCGGGAACATGGGGCAGCTGGTCGCCGGCACGGTCGGCCCGCAGGCGGCCAGGGTGGCGGTGACGAGCACGGCCACCACCAGCCCGACCGAGGGGGCCCGGCGGCGGCGGCGGCGATGGCCCCGGCTCCGGGTGCGTGGGGTGGACGGTGTCGACGGTGCCCGCGTCATGCTCTCCTCGTCGGCCGCTCTGCGTGAGATCTGAGGTCGGAGCACCACGGACGGCGGTCGGGCCGGTCCGCGCCGGGGTGCGATCGGGCGGCCGGCGGGCCAGGCTGGGGGCGTGTACCGGGAGCGGCCGTCCCCCATCCTCGGCGCCGTCGCCTGGACCGCGCCGTCCGACGGCACGCCCACCCGGGTCCTGCCCGACGGCTGCATGGACCTGCTGTGGTTCGGCGACCGCCTGGTGGTGGCCGGTCCCGACACCGCCGCCTTCCTCTCGGTCGCCCCCGCCGGCGCCACGGTGGCCGGGCTCCGCTTCGCCCCCGGCTCGGCGCCCGGGGTGCTGGGCCTGCCGGCCCACGTGACCCGCGACCAGCGGGTCCCCCTCGCCGAGGTCTGGGATCCGGCCACGGTGCGCCGGCTCGAGGAGGAGGTGGCGGTGGCCGCCTCTCCCGCGCGCGCCCTGGAGCGGATCGCCGCCCGGCACGGCCGGCGCGACCCCGCCGTCGACCCCCTCCTCGCCGAGGTCCTGCGGCGGACCGCCCGGGACGAGGCGATCGGGGCCATCGCCCACGCCGTCGGGCTCAGCCCCCGCCAGCTCCACCGCCGCTCGCTCGACGCCTTCGGCTACGGGCCCAAGCTGCTGGCCCGGGTGCTGCGCCTCCAGCGGGCGCTGGCTCGTGCCCGCGAGGGCACCGGGCTGGCCACCGTGGCCGCCGAGCACGGCTACGCCGACCAGGCCCACCTGGCCCGCGACGTCCGGGACCTGGCCGGGACGACGCTCGGTGGCCTGGGCGTGGGCCGGGCCGCCTGAGCGCCCACCCGTTCCTCGGGACGCCATCCCGAGCACGTCGTAGCCTGCGGCCATGGCTGAACCCGATGTGCCCGAAGGCGTCACGGTGGACCAGGACCGCGACACCGTCTCGGCCACCACCGTCGTGCCCGCTCCCCCGGCCGAGGTCTTCGACTTCATCCGGCGCCCCGCCAACCACCAGATCATCAGCGGTGACACCTCGGTGAAGGGCACGACGGTCGGCCCCGAGGTGCTGGGCGAGGGCGACAGGTTCGGCATGCGCATGAAGCAGATGGGCGTGCCCTACAAGGTCACCTCGCAGGTGAAGGAGTTCACCCACGGCACGACCATCGCCTGGGCCCACCTCAGCGGGCACCGCTGGCGCTGGCAGCTGGAGGCCACCACCGACGGCCACACGGAGCTGACCGAGACCTACGACCAGACCACTGCCAAGGCGCCGATCCTGCTCCGCCTGAGCGGCTACCCGGGCCGGCACAAGGCCAACGTGGCCCGCTCGGTCGCCAACGTGCGCGACCACTTCGCCGACGGCTAGCGACGCGCCTCACATCGGCCCGGTCGGGGCCGATCACGGGACCTCACGTGTCATCGGAGGAACCAGGCCCCATGTCCGACCACCCCCCTCCCGCGCCCGGCTGGACCCGGGCCGAGGACGGTCACTGGAAGCCGCCGTCGCTGTTCACGGTGGGCGCCCCGGCGGCATCGGGTCCCGCGACCGGGCCCGGGCCGAGCGCGCCGACCACACCGACGACCGGTCCCATGGCGCCGCCGGCGACCTGGCCGTCGCCCGAGTCGCCGCCGGTGGGCTGGGCGCCCGGGTCGCCGGGGATGCCGGGTTGGGGTCCGTCCCCACCCCCGCCGTCGACGGGCCCGTCGACGGGTCGCACCGTCGCCATCGTGCTGGGCGGCCTGGCCGTCGCCGGCGTGGCCCTCGTGGGCCTGCTCATCGGGGCGGTCACCTTCCTGGGCACCTCCTCCGAGCAGAGCGTCACGCCGATCGACACCGGCCCCGCGACCACGGACGGGTCCGACCCGGCCGGCACCACGACCCCGGCGACCGCGCCCGACACCGGCCCGCCGGCCGGGCCCGACACGACCCTGCCCCCGGCCACCGCGACCGAGCCGGTGCCCGCCGCGCCCTCCGTCGCGCAGGCGACGGCCGACTACGCCGCCGTGCGCCTCATCGCCGGCGGCGAGTGGGTGGTCACCTCGGGCGAGGCCCTCCCGACCTCCTACGAGGCGGACGGGTTCTGCGTCCCCGAGGGCTGGCTCACCGGCGTCACGGATCGGTTCCGCAGCTCCTACGGGCGGCCCGCCAGCAACAGCACCGAGGCCCTGACCCTGTCGATCACGGCCTACGCCAGCCCCGAGGCCGCCCAGGCCGAGCTGGAGCGGGCCCGCAGCGACATCTACCGGGGCTGCGAGGCCCAGGAGCGGGTGGTGGAGACGGCGGTCGGCGCCACCCAGGCCAGCGTGACGGCGTTGCCCGACGACCCGCTGGCGCCCGGCGTCGCCTACCAGATCGACCTGATCGCCGCCGACCCCCTGACCGAGTTCGAGTTCACCCTCGTGGTCGGCGCCCAGCGGGCCCACCTCGACTTCTGCGGCTGCGCCGACCTGGGGCTCGACGGCCAGCGGGCCGCCGCCCGGGTGGTGGCGGCGGCCATGGCCGAGGCCCAGGGCCTGCCCCCGCTGGGCTGACACCACCGCACCCCGGCGGCGTCCGCCGCTCGCCGCGGCCGGCTCACATCGGCGGGTCGGGGGCCGATGGCGAGGACCTCACGTCCTCCGGGAGGGACCATGACCGACCAGCCGTCACCGTGGGACGCGTCGTCGAGCGCGCCACCGGACCCGCCCCCGCCGAGCGGGCCCCAGTGGGGCCCTCCGACCGCCACGCCTCCGCCGGCGAGCGGGCCGCCGTGGGGACCGCCGCCGCCGGGGAGCGGGCCGCCGTGGGGACCGCCGCCGGGCACTCCGTGGGGACCGCCGCCGCCGGCGGGCGGGTCGTCGACCGGGCGCACCGTCGCCATCGTGCTCGGCACCCTCGGCGTCCTCGGCGTCGCCTTCGTGGGCCTGCTCATCGGCGCCGTGACCTTCCTCGGCCAATCCTCGGAGCAGAAGTTCGAGCGCATCGACCTGCCGGCGAGCACGTACGAGGAGGACAGCGCCGACCCGTACGACGACGAGCCCACCCCGCACGTCGACGAGGAGCCGCCGGCGGCCCCGACGGAGGCGGTGCAGGCGATCCTCGCCGAGGCCCTCGCCGCCGACGACTGGTTCGTCACCAGCGAGGTCATCATCCGCCCCGAGGAGCCCCTGACGGCGTCCGACTGCGCCCCCGAGGGGTGGCTGACCGGCGCCCTCGACCGGTCGATCGGGATGTTCGGGGTCCCCGATGCGAGTGTCGACGACCCGCTCACGATCACCCTGGTCAACTACGAGACCGAGGCCGACGCGGCCGACGAGCTGGAGCGGGCCCGCAGCCCGGAGTACCAGGACTGCGAGGTCAGCCAGCGCCAGCAGGTGCGCCACCTGGGCGACGCGCAGGTCGAGGTGCTGCCCGAGGACCCGGCCGCACCCGGTGTCGCCATCGCCATGACCGAGACCGGCGGCGAGGCTCTCACCGAGTACGACGTCATCCTGGTCGTGGGGCGGATGCGGGCCCAGATCGACGTGTGCTCCTGTGCCGAGCTCGATCTGGAGTACCTGCGGTACCTGTCCGGCACGGTGGCCGCCCTCCTGGCCGACGAGCAGGGGCTGCCCGTCCCGGGCTGATCGCCGCCGAGCGCCCACGGGCGGGAGCGCGGTAGACAGCACGACGTGCGCGTCGATCAGATCTGGCAGTACCCGGTGAAGTCGATGGTGGGCACCACGGTGCCCGCCGTCGAGCTCACCCCGACCGGCCTCGTGGGTGATCGCACCTGGGCGGTGCGGGACCAGGTCCGGGGCGGGATCCGGGGGGCCAAGATCCTGGGGGGGCTGATGCAGCTCTCGGCCCGCTACGCCTCCGGTGAGGGCGCCACCGGCGGGGCCGTCGCCATCGCCCTGCCGGACGGGTCGACGGTCAGCACCGACGACCCCGACGTCGAC